>NZ_CABSJB010000045.1:0-20674 GCF_902477955.1 uncultured Turicimonas sp.
CTCCTTCTTATTTTGCTGCAAGTTGTGGGGGTGCACCTATTTCTATTATCAAACAGTACATTGAACAACAGAATACGCCTTACTGAAAAAATTATTATATTCGACCCTTATATCACCGTCCTAAAGGACGGTGTTTTACGGGTCGGTCTGATAAAATTCGCAAATTGTTCTCAAAATTTGAACAGTTAGCCAAGAAAACTTGTGAATAGAAAAAGTCTCGATTCATCAAACAAAAGATGAAAGGCGGGAATATTAAGTGAATACAGCCAAAGCTGCTAGAGATTAGAAAGAAACAGAAAGATTTTCACAAACCTTTAACAAGTTCTTTTCAAAAAAAGATTAGGAGAGGAGTTCTGAACACAAGAAAACCGCTGCTTTGATCAAATTCTGACCAAGCAGCGGTTTTGTTTACTTTAATCTAACGGATATCTGCTTTGAAGATTAGTGGCATCCGCAACCGCAGCCGCCTTTGCCTTCTTTTCCGCTGATATCGCAAGTGTCTTCATGATGACCGCCGCAACCGCAGCCGCCTTCTTCATGATGATGTCCGCCGCAGCCGCAAGTACCCTCACCTTCTTCGTGATGATGGCCGCCGCAACCGCAGGCACCTTCACCTTCTTCATGGTGATGGCCTCCGCAGCCGCATCCGCTGACAGCACCGGCAACTAAAGTACCTTCGAGCAATTCTTTAACTGCTTTGTCAGGGGAACCGGAAACGCCCGGAACGATATCGATTCCGGCCATAGCTAAAGAAACAATAGCGCCTTGACCAATGCCTCCGCAGATGACGATGTCAACGTTATGGTCAGCTAAGAAGGCTGCCAATGCGTTATGACCGCTTCCAACGGTATCGATAACAACTGATTCAACTACTTTACCGTCTTCGACAGTAAAGAGTTTGAATTGTGGTGCATGTCCGAAATGCTGACAAATTTCGTCGTTTGAATATGGTGTTGCTACTAACAATTCTTTCTCCTTTGAATAGTTCTGAAATTTTACCAAGAATCCCAATTAACGAGTAATTTTGAAAGGTAATTTTGTTTTTGTAAGATATCTGCGGCAATCATTGGTAAGATCACGGGAATTCTTAAAAATAAAGAGAAAGTTAGAAATGTCACAGGCAGAAAATTTACTTCATAAATACGGAAAAGATTCTATTGAAAGAGTAGAAAAAGCTCTTGCCGACCTCCGAGCAGGTAAAGGTGTTCTGGTAGTCGATGATGAAGACAGAGAAAACGAAGGAGACTTGATTTACTCCACAGATTTCTTGACCGAACAGCAGATGGCTCTCATGATCAGTGAATGCTCGGGCATCGTATGCATTTGTCTTCGTGACGAAGACTGTAAGCGCTTAGAGCTTCCTCAGATGGTACCTAACAACACCAATACTCAAGGAACTGCATTTACCGTTTCTATTGAGGCTGCAAAAGGCTGCACTACCGGTGTCAGCGCAAAAGACAGAGTCACTACCATTAAAGCCGCTGCAAATCCGGATGCAAAGCCGACAGACCTTTTAAGACCGGGCCATGTTTACCCTCTGCGCGCCAGAGCCGGCGGTGTGTTAGAAAGAAGAGGACACACGGAATGCACGGTTGATTTAATGCGTTTGGCAGGATTAAACCCTTGTGGTGTACTCTGCGAAGTCATGAACCCCGACGGCACCATGATGCGTCTCCCGCAAATCTGCAAATTCGGTGATGAACACGGTTTAACCGTACTATCCGTTGAAGATCTTGTTGCTTACAGAAAAGCAAAAAATCTATAACAAGCTTCGACTAAACTAAAAGGCGCTGCGGATTATTCCGGCGCTTTTTTGTTTTTGCGGACAAATTCTCTTAGCGATGCTTCCCAATTGGGCATTCGAGGTATTTTAGCTTCTTTTAGTCTCAAGCTTCGCAGCGAAGTATTTTTCGGCCTCTTTGCTGGTCGAGGAAAGTTCTTTGAAGTTACTCCGCACACCTCACAGACCGAGCCAAACTCTTCGGCAATAACTTTTGCCATTTCTAATCGGCTAACGCAGCCCTCATTGACGAGATGGAAGGCGCCCTTAACGTTCTCACGTTCTATGAAATACGGGATATGAGTGCACAAGTCAGCGATACTGGTCGGACTTCCGAATTGATCTTCTACCGCTTGTATGCGAGGGCTTCCGGTACGCAATTTATCTATTATAGAACTGACAAAGTCAGGGCCTTTCTTCCCGTAAAGCCATGCTACTCGGAGAAGAATTGCATCAGGATTTGCTTTCAAGATTGCCTTTTCTGCCCTTTCTTTTGTTTGTCCGTAAAAATTTGGATTTCCTCCGATTTCATCTTCTTCCGTGTAGGAAGAGCCCTTTTCACCGCTGAAAACGTAGTCGGAAGATATGTGGATCAAGCGAATGTTTAATTTTTTGCAGACTTCTGCAAGTTTTTGAGAGGCCAATACATTGGTTTCTTCTGCTTCCTCAGGGTGAGATTCACAATAATCCACATCTGACAACGCTCCCGAATGAATAACCACATGTGGCTTCGTTTGCAGAAAAAATGAGTAGAAATCAGTTTGAGGGCTCAGGGGAAGTTCTGTCCTAGTCGGAGCGCAGACCTCATAAGACGAAATAAGGCTCTGAAGCAACTCAGAGCCTAATCTTCCGGTAGCACCGGTAAGCAGGATCCTTTTCATAACGGCTTTACAAAGTAAATTTCCAAGGATCCTACCTTCATTTCGACTCAAAACCAAGAGTTTTACGCTTGCTAGGTCAGTTTTTAGAAATTCGGACCAACGAACGATCCGAAAACCTTATCTCCTAATTCTGCAACGGCAAAATGACGAATTTGAAGAGCTATTCTTTCGATATGGTAGGTATTGTCAATTCCGTTTGGAGTACCAAACAAATCCGTTGCAAAAACCATTCCCACAGGCTTTCCATCCATGCCGATAATAGGAGCGTAATAGAAAGCGTCATGCGCACGGACGTTAGTCAAATCAGCCTGCCAAAGCTTGAAGTACTCTTTGTATTTATTGATGCCTTCGCAAACAATAACTTTCGGAGCATACTTCTTGGCAGCTTCTGCAAAGACTTTTCCTCTTTGAGCGATCAAGAAATCCCAATAATCTTTAAATTCTGGGAGTCCTGTATATTCCGCGAAACTAAGTTTTTTGCCGTCTACTTCAATAACTTTTTCCTCTTTCCAGTTTTGAACAGGATTGTCGCCGAAACTAAACGGAGAAACTGCCAGAGTGAGAATAGATTGTGCTTTAGGATCCTTGTCATTAAAGACCTTGCTTACATCCTCTGCCGGTTGGCCAACGATATCGTTTGCCAGAGCAGCAATGGAGGATGAAACCGGGCAAGAGGCAGGAAGCCCCTTGAGCAAGCCGCTAATATCCTCGATAGGAGCATCAAAGAATGATGGTGTAATTACATCAGGGGTTTTGCATGAATGATCAATGCACAGCCAAATCGGAGCTTCCGGATTTCCTCCCATGCATCCGGAAAACGAACTAATATACTTTGCGAAGACTTCTGGAACTTTTACTTCCATGATTCGATATCTCCTTATTAATATCTGAACGATATCGACACTATAGAAGCTTCCTTAGATGAATAGGATCTGACCCTCCCATTGTAAGCAAGCAGATTTCAGTTCCGTTTTTTAGCAAGCACACTCTTCTCCCGTACCAACCAATAAAGCGGAACCAAATAAATGAAAAATGCACCTATCACGCTCGATACAGGAGCACCAATGGTTGCAATTGGAACAGCACCCGCAATGGACCACGGAATAAGAGCCGGAATCAAAATGGAAGAGTTCTCTAAATCAATTGCCATCTTCTGCTTGTCAGGCTGAATATTGGTACATAGCTGCTTGGTAAGAATCACGGTTAGAACCTGATTGCAGGAGATAAGAGCAGTAGTAATAGCAGTTAATAAAATCGCCGTAAAAGGGCTGCTTGTTTTAGAGATCTTTTCGACACCATTCTTCAGGGTATTAATGAGGCCAGTGCCTTCAAAAAGCCCGGAGTAAGTACACGAAATACAAATAATAATGACGACAGGAACCATCGATAAGAAGCCCCCGCCATTCAGCATTTTGGAAAGAGAAAGATCTTTAGAGACATAGCCGGAAAATAATGTTTTAAGAATCTCCTCGACTCCTCTTTCTTGCAAAATAAATGCTAAAACTACCGCGCTCAACACACTGATTGAAATAGATTTTTTTATATCGAGTTTGGCAAAAATCAACCCCAACAAAATAATTGCCGGTACAGCGGACCACCAGCTCATCACAAATTCTTGAGCAAACTGATCTCCAAGCGACATATGAATTTCCTGGTATGTTTGACTCAAGCCGAAACCGAGATAAATCAGGCAACTTAAGATGAATGGAATGGCTGCACTGACAAACATCAACCTGACGTTCTGATAGAGATCCGTCTTCGTTACCACCGCCACCAATGATGCACTGGAAGATACAGGAGAATTGCGGTCACCTACATAACATCCGGCCAGCACGGCTCCCCCGGCAAGCATCGGATCAGCACCGGCTGCCATACAAACCGACATGGTAATAACGCCCATAGTCGCAGACGTACCAAAGGCCGTGCCGATAAGAAGGCTTAATGCAGCATTTAGAACAAAAGCAAAGAAAAGACAATAATCCGGAGAAATTAGATTAACGGCAAAGCTCACTAAATATGGAATAGTGCCGCTTATACGCCAAGAAGCAGTCAACAGGCCGATCAAACTCAAGACGACCATAATGTTGAAGCCGGTTTTTTGGCCTTTGCCAGCCATCACCATTAACTGCTTTGCACTAAAGCCCTTATAAAGCCCATAACTAAAGAAACACAGAAAACCTATAAGAAGAGCCGCAATAACACTGATATCTAAGCTCAAGCAAATTATTAAAGCTAGCGCAAAAATGCCTAACGTCAGGATTTCAATCATTTAATTTAGAAGTTTGGGTAAAGAATAATGCGTCGTTTTAGCGAAAAACGAACCAGGCCAGGAGGGCCAATGAAGCCAATATTAATACCCAGAAGATTTTTTGAGGAATACCGCTAGATAAAAATTGTTTCCTTGTCTGCATTGCCGACACTTTAATTTCTCCCGGATAGACCGCTTCGACGACTCTCACAAGCTCCGAGATAAAAAGCGCAGGAACATTGGTATACATGTCTCCGCTTTCTTTCAGCCATAGTTCATCGGAAGAATGCGCTATCGAGATGCATACGGGAGTGGACAATTTAATGATGGTTTCGCAAAGCTCTTTATTATTTAAAGATGCCAACTGAAAAGGATCGCCGCCCCCTCGGGCTAAACAAATAAGGTCGTATTCCCCGGTTTGAGAATACCCTTCCAGTTCTTCGCATATCTTCTTGAAATGTTCCTTGGTTTTCTTGATATTTAAAGAGGGAGGACTAAGAGTATTATCAACCGTGTACAGACGAATAAAATTCTCTATCCCTTCAGCTCGGGAGAACTCTGTCAAAATATCGTCCCTTCCCTTGCCCGCAGGCCCATAAACAAGAACTGAGAGTTTTGATTTTCTTGCCAATTTGGAACTCAGTTCTTCTATAAGTCTTTCGTCTCTAGGTTTTGAGGCTGGATTTTGTTGAAACAAAGCACAGATCTCTTTAATTTCCTCCGAAGATTGAAGTTGTATCTGCTGTATTTTTTTCAGCACAGTCGGTTCTCTCAGACAGATAGCCGCAGTGCTGGAGTCTTTCCATATTTTTATTTCTAAGCGTCCTGATAGCACAACTTCCCAGTTAGCAGCGTCAGCAAGAGTGCTGTCTTTTTTATTTCGCTCAAAGACCTGAAGAGTTACTTTTGATAGATCAATTTCCTTACCGGTATCCGACGGCTCTTCTTCAATTAGAGATTCAGTAATCTTTAAAGCATAAATGGAGTAGTTTTTCTTCTTTTCCTTTGGAACAAGTACGCCTTTAAATAAAAATTCTTCTTGCTGGATTGGCTGAAGGACAGCTTCCACTCTATGGAAGGCGTCTAAAGGAGTTAGAGGCTTTTTAGTAAAGAAAAAAGAAAACATGAAAGACTATTCACCGGTCAAATTAAACTCGTAATTCTCGGCATCAAACTCCATGTTGATCAAGAATTGTTTAAGTTCTGTGCCTAAGCTGTAACCGCCCAATGTCCCGTTATTAGCTATAACTCTATGGCAAGGAATGATGAATGGAAGCGGATTTTTTCCATTCGCATTTGCCACCGCCCGAAACTTCTCAGGATTTCCCATGCGTGCAGCGCGACGCTTGTAGGACCACAATTCGCCGTATGGGATGTGTTGGAGCATTTGCCAGACCTGATTCTGGAATTCCGTTCCGGTCAAAAGCAAAGGCAACTCGAACACTTTTCTTCGTCCCGTGAAGTACTGGTCAAGCTGTTTGGCAGCTTCGTTCAAGAGAGGAGTATCAGTGTATTCATAAGAAGTTTTATAAGTTTTAGCCAAAGTCTGGGCTTTCTTCTTAATATTTTTACTGTAAATCCAATCTGAAAGACAGAGCTTGCCTTCGAGCTCTCCTAATGCAAGCTCGTGACCTTGGGCAAGAAAATATTTTTTAAGTTTAATCATAGGACTGAATTTTATTCGAGTTTTGAACTCTCTCAACGTCAAAAGTTAACCAAAATATTTTTATGTAACATCTCCGAGCCTGCTATTTGCTAGAATCCCTTGAACTATTTCGGAGGCATTGTGACACGTGGCTTTTACACCATTATGGTGGCGCAGTTTTTATCATCTTTAGCAGACAATGCACTTTTGATTGCTGCAATTGCGCTTTTAGCAACATTGAATGAACCTGCTTGGATGACTCCTCTTCTCAAGCTTTTCTTTGTAATCAGTTACGTACTCTTTGCAGCTTGGGTTGGTATTTTTGCTGACTCTATGCCTAAAGGTCGAGTGATGTTCATCACCAATGCTGTCAAAACTTTCGGTTGCTGCGTGATGCTGTTCGGGACTCACCCGCTTCTTGCGTACGGTATCGTAGGTTTAGGTGCTGCGGCTTATTCTCCTGCAAAATACGGAATTCTGACGGAGCTACTTCCTCCCGAAAAACTAGTCAAAGCTAACGGCTGGATTGAAGGCTTAACGGTTGCTTCCATTATTTTAGGTACCGGCTTAGGAGGCTTTTTAATTTCTCCGATGGTTGACAGTTTTATTCAAGGTCACGACTTCATGGGCGTCCATAATGCCGCCCAAGCCGGTATTGCCGCAATGATTGTCGTGTATGCACTTGCCGCCATCGCTAATCTTTTCATTCCTTTGACCGGAGCTGTTTATCCCAAACAAGACTTCCGCCCCATTCATACGCTTAAGAATTTCGGAAAGTCCTGTGCCCTGTTATGGAAAGACAAATTAGGTCAAATTTCTTTATCCGTTACTTCTCTTTTCTGGGGTGCGGGAGCAACCCTCCAGTTCTTAGTATTGAAATGGGGGGACCATGCTTTAGGTCTGAACCTTTCCGAATCCGCTATCCTTCAAGGCGTTATTGCTATCGGTATTGCTATCGGTGCGGTTCTGGCTGCCAGCTTAGTTTCTTTAAAGAAGAGCGTAAGCGTTCTTCCCTTAGGCGTTTTGATGGGAGTAGTCGTTTCCGGAATGGCATTCTTCAACAAGAGTTGGATCCCCGGAGGATTTGATCTTTTAGGCTTCCATTTCAGCTGGGCCGTTATTTTTGCCTGCATTATGCTGATTCTTGTTGGAGCCATGGCCGGTTTCTTTGTTGTTCCGATGAACGCACTCCTTCAGCACAGAGGACATGTTTTAATGAGCGCCGGACGTTCAATTGCCGTCCAAAACTTCAATGAAAACAGTTCTATCCTTGTAATGCTCGGTTTATATGCACTGCTTATCAAAGCAGATTTAAATACTCCGACGATTATGGTTATTTTCGGTATTTTTGTTGCTGGCTCAATGCTTGGCGTTATCTTCAAACATAAACACAACCAATCTATTGAAGACTCCCTTCACTTGATCGGCGAAGATAAGAGACACTAGGAAAGAACGCTAGCAAAATATTTCAATTTATTCTTTTGTAGTGTTAGAATCTCTGCACCTCGACAATATCTCCATCGTCTAGAGGCCTAGGACACAACCCTCTCAAGGTTGGAACACGGGTTCGACCCCCGTTGGAGATACCACAACCCGTTGATACTAACGGCTTATAAGAGAATCAAGAAAAAAAGCCCTACAAAAAGCCCACTCATTCATCGGTGGTTTTCTGCGCTGTATCTAACAGCGCTTGTAACTCTTTCGAGAGCATCTTGACGTCTGATTCCAAACGAGAGACATCGCTTACGCTCTCTATCGGCAACACTTTTGGGTTTTCGTTCAAGCTGGAGGAGCTGGCCACGCATCCGGTCAAGCTCAGTACGGCGAAGAGACTCATCAAAGCGAATCTGAATCAGAACAACCGCGAGGCTCGTATGCTTGGTTTTGAACTCTTGTACTTCAGCACGGGCATGTGAATTTTGTCCCTGGTGTTAGCCAATTAGGCCAGAGAGAGAGTAACAAAAAATAGAAGTCCGATAACTTTTTCTGAAGGTCTCATTGATCCTACAAATAAAATAAAGTTGATAAAGAAAGGAAAGCTCAAAATTAAAAGGTCAAGTATGTAAAACCATTTCCATCTTCTCAGTGCCTCTTTCAAACTGGCTGGATTTAAATTCTCCTTCAGCCATTAACCAGTGGTCGTAAATGAGAAAACAGCCTCCCGAGAAACAATCAAAGCCCCACTTGCTATGCTCTTTAGAAACTTGTGAATCCTTCATCTGTCTGATTGTTAAAATAGGTATGGCATACCGAAACAATACAGGACTAAATGAGATATTTATTAGATTAATGTAGTTAAATGGCTGACTAGCCAGGTAACGACAAACGGCTATAAAAAGATATCGGACATGTTGGAGAGAATCGGAGCCGCCTCACTTATCTGGGACTGTTTCAAGGATCTGACAAAGGTTGTTTAATAGCCGCCGTGACTTTACTAGTATCGTTTTTAATGGCTAATAGGAAGTAAAAAATGAATGGCACATGGGTAAACGGTGCCTTAATAGCTGTCTTCTTTGGTGGTTTAGGTCTAATTGGTATGTATCCACAAGACCATAAGAAAGAGGATAAAGCTAGCTAATCGCATAAGGACAAATAAAAGGTATTCACAGATTTTCAAAAAGAATAAGCTGGGCCATTTTTTATTCTTACGGCTTTGGCTTTATTTATGAAAAGTAGAATCGCTGGATCTTGGGCCGGACTACAAACAAAAAATACGTGCTTAGAGATTGAAGTAAGCACTTTTTATGTGCGTTCAGCGGAGCACACATAAAAAAACTCTCGGCAACGGAGAAATTACCGAGAGCTAACAGAAAAAGATATAACTGCTTACTTCAATTCTTCTTCTAAATCTTTTGCGAACTCTTCATGGTAGAGAGACTGAATAACACCACATGCAGTCTGCTCAACATCATAGTCAATATTCTCTCCCAATTGCTCTTGGAAAACTGTTGGAAGGACGCCGCCACATTTTTCGCAAACGTACAAACGATGGATAGGATCTCCATCGGAAAGAACGTATTTGAGTTTGTTAGTGTTTCTTGTTCCGCAGTAGGCACAGCGAACACGCTCGAAGGGCCATACAGTTCCACAGCAAGCACAGAACAGTTTTCTGGAATTACCGGCAATATTTCCTTCATTGCCTAAAGAAGCAAGCGTAGGAGGTTGTCCGCAGGTCGGGCAAGTCATTGGCTGATCAGAAACCTTTAAGTCTCCCGGATGACCGACGAATTCAGTCATTTGAACACCGAGGCTGCTTAAGTAGACACGAACAGCATTGATCAAAAGACCCGCAAGGATCATTTGAAGAAGTTCGTTTTTCTCTTCACCCTGAAGTTCGTTGACAGCTTCTAAGAAGAACTGGTTAGGATCTTTACCTGCCAGTTCAATGGTTTTGTCCGTGAGCTTAGAAAGGTCTACTGAACGAAGAAGAGACTTATTGTGCTCATCGTGAATAATGCCCTGCTCTAAGAATTCTTTGACTAACTCATTAAGATGTCCGCGGAATTCAGAAGGAATAATTTGAACTGGCTTTAAGCTGAGGTATGGAACTTTTTCCTTGATGGATTTAGCAGCAACTTCTTCATCCAAAGCGACAGGTTTTACAGTTTCCTGGATACGGTCTCTGCACTCTAAAAGAGAGTTTGCATAATCCATTAGACCGTTCCAGTCGAAAGAGTCCTTACGAGCTCTATAAGCTTCAATGGCCTCTTTTCTTTTTTCGTTAGTCATGGTTATCCCTTTTTTACTAAATGAGAATATTCTAGAAAAATGGGATATCGATAACAATCAGTCATTGATATTAAAGAAGTAACAATCAATGTCTATTGCTCAAAATAGAAATTAGTTGGAAAGTTTTTTTGCCATTCTTTCACAATTGGAACTGGTTTCATGTTATTTGAGGCCAGCAACTGAATTTCCTCTATGCAGAAAACTTTCCTAAGAATGAATTCTTATATGCAAAAACCAACCGAAAAATGTAAGTTAGCTTCTAGCCATTCTCTCCTAAAGAAAAATCATCTCTGACAGACAAACAACGGAGAATCTTTCGAGGCCTTCTACGAAAAATTATGACCATCCGGGCGTCGTGGATTGCAGGGATGGCCAATTAAATGAACCAGTTCAGAAGAATCCTCCTGAATCTTCTCTTCTGGATTGTTTTTCCTTTTGTTCTATTTGAATAAATCTGTAGAAAGATAACGATCGCCGGCATCTGGAAGAAGCACTACGATGGTTTTATTTTGGTTCTCAGGCCGTTCTGCGAGCTTCTGAGCGGCAGCTAAAGCAGCACCTGAAGATATACCAACCAAAAAGCCTTCTTCACGTGCCAAAGCTTTTGAAGCTTTAAAAGCTTCATCGCCGGTAATTGGCATAACCTCATCCAGAATAGACACATCCAAAGTTTTTGGGATAAAGCCTGCTCCAATTCCTTGTAAAGGATGGGGCCCGGGTTGTTTTCCGCTAATAACTGCTGAGGTTTCGGGCTCTACTCCTACAACTTTTACATCCGGATTTTTGGATTTCAAATAATTGCCTACCCCTGATACCGTTCCGCCTGTTCCGACTCCAGCTACAAAAATATCAACCTTCCCATCCGTGTCTTCCCAGATTTCTGGGCCTGTTGTTTTGACATGAGCAAGAGGATTAGCAGGATTTTCAAATTGACCGGGAATAAAGCTATTCGGATACTCTTTAGCTAGTTCTTGGGCTTTTTCAATTGATCCTGTCATTCCTTTCTTGCCGTCAGTTAAAACTATCTCTGCACCGTAAGCTTTCAAAAGATTTTGCCTTTCAACGCTCATGGTTTCCGGCATTGTAAGAATAACCTTCATGCCTCTTGCTGCGGCAATCGCTGCCAGCCCAATTCCTGTGTTGCCGCTCGTCGGCTCAATAATCACGGTTTCTTTGTTAATGATGCCCTTTTGGGAAGCATCATCCAGCATAGATAGAGCTGCCCGGTCCTTGACCGATCCTGAAGGATTCAAATATTCCAGTTTTGCAATAACCGTCGCCTTTAAATTTCTATTTTTAGAAAAGTTGTTTAGTTTCAAAAGCGGAGTTCTTCCAATAAGCTCGGTGATACTTTGGTAAACAGCCATAATAAGCTCCCAATAGGTAAAATAATTTATAGATTTGAAATAGAGAACGGACTCGTAAGGCCAAGACGCTTAACTAGATGTCTTCAGTTAAGGAGAGAAATTTCAGTTACAACAGTTCTCTCTTTGAGAGCTTCTGCGTACTTTTCTATCTTTCAAATTCATGATGTATTCCGTAGGTATGAAAATTTGATTAATCGAAGAAAAGTAAGTTTTGATTCGACTACCTGGAATCCATTATATGAAACATGAGTTTGTTTTTTAATTTTTCAATAATTATTTTTTCTTTGAAAAATTTGCTTACTTCTTCTTTTATCTAATTGATATTTATATATTTATTTACTAAAACTTATTCATTTTGATAGCTAAATTGAATATTTTTAGAGTAAAAAACTCAAGTAATTAAAAAATTTTTAGTACAAGCGCACACAAATTAAAAATTTATGCTATAGTTCGGTCTCACTTTCAAGCCGACGTGGTGAAATTGGTAGACACACCATCTTGAGGGGGTGGCGGCGAGAGCCGTGCGAGTTCAAATCTCGCCGTCGGCACCAGAATTACTCATTCCATTTTTGCGGAATGAGTTTTTTGTTTTGGAATCAAATTATTTTTTCTCATCGGCTCCTTTTTGTCATTTTCATTGCCGAAATTTTCATTTCTACCTTGCTTTTAAAAAGGCCTGTCATTTCCTGAAATTGATTGACTCCTCTTTGGTTTAAAAACCGTTTTTTGTTGACTACGCTTGCCTATTACTGTTTTAGGTTGACTATGAAAGAGTCCTAGCGCGCACAATACATTCCGCCACAGTCCGGTTAATAGATATAGTCTTAGTAATTTAACTATTTGCTCCTAACCTCTTGCCGGTTTCCCAAATTTTGAACTCCTTCACAGAAATTTTCGGCCAATGAAAGGAGGCCAAACATTGAGGACTCATAGCGATTCTTTTGACAGCTCTCTGTTTTGTAAAGGCGTTCTTTTCTTCAGACAACCGTTGAAGATTACCAGGCTCTTAGAAAAACTGTTCACGAGTGCTGGATTAGCGTTGAACTCGCATTTTCTTTAGAAAAATCGGCCGAATTTTCGCTGGATGTGACAAAGCCCAGACGATTAAATCTGGGCTTTAAAATTTTGGTGCCGACGGCGAGATTTGAACTCGCACGGCTCTCGCCGCCACCCCCTCAAGATGGTGTGTCTACCAATTTCACCACGTCGGCTAAATCAAGAAGTCCGTATTCTAGCGCGGAATTTGATTTTGTGCAGGAGATTCGCTACTTTTTTCTACAGGAGCTTTAACTGGCTCCGGAGCCGGTGCAGTAGTTTCGGAAACTGTACCCAACACACCGCCGGAAACTGGGGCACGATTGTGCTTTGCACCTACTGTCAATGCCAAAGTGGAGCAGAAGAAAATCGTTGCCGCAACCGCAGTGGAGCGAGATAAAAAGTTTGCAGAACCGGAAGCACCGAAAAGTGAACCGGAAGCGCCGCCTCCGAAAGCTGCGCCAAGATCAGCTCCTTTACCATGCTGTAAAAGAACCAAAACAATAATTGCTAGCGCACTCAAAACTTGAAGCACGATGGCAATAGTAAGAATGTAATTCATTTTTGTTTCTAACCGTTAAACAATAAACTCTACCGAGCTGGCCGCTTGGGCAATTGCATAAAAATCTTCAGCCTTTAATGAAGCTCCGCCAATCAAACCTCCGTCAATATCAGGACAAGCAAACAGCTTTTGAGCATTTGATGGCTTTACTGAGCCTCCATAGATTATTCTCAAGGAATCCCCAGCATCAGAATTGCGTGATTTTACACTATCTCGAAGGATCTTGTGAACTTCTTGCGCCTCCTCCGGTGTCGCAGTTTTTCCTGTTCCAATAGCCCAAACGGGTTCATAGGCTAAAGCGCCGGTGACTAGCATTTCAGGCCCGATGACATCAAGAACTGCATTGAGCTGTGTTAAGACAACTTCATTAGTTCGTCCCGCTTCTCTTTCTTCCAACGTCTCACCGACACAAACAATGGGACGGAGTCCAGCTTCGAGAACTTTTTGTGCTTTCAAAGCAACCATTTCATTAGATTCAGAATGGTACTGCCGGCGCTCGGAGTGACCAACAATAACAAAAGAGCATCCTACATCAGCAAGCATATTTGCTGCTACTTCACCAGTGTAAGCGCCATCATTATGGACAGAACAATCTTGCGCTCCTACTCCCATGTGAATTGCGGAAGTCATCAGACGATTTCTTAAAAAAGGAATAAAGACGTACGGGGGACAAATAGCGGTCTCAGTCTGAGTTTCTAAAAAAGCTGTGTATTGAGATACCCAGTTTTCAATAAATTCCAATGAACCGTTCATTTTCCAGTTGCCTACGACTAAGCCTCTGCGCATGGAATCCTCTATTTGTAATAGTGAAAAAAATAAGTTTAGCAAAGGCGCCAAGAATAAAAATTAAATTCTTGACGCCTGCTTTTGTAACAAAACTATATTGGAAGGAAAATGTCTTAACCTAGCAAGCCAGTTGTTCCTGTTTTTCTTGTTTCATAAGCCATTTTCGAGAGGAACCTGACTCATTCCAGCCTACTTCCCTTCCCCGCGATTGAATTCTTTCTTCCAAATGTAAGCCGAAATGGAATGGGTCATCGTTGAGACCGGGCTTATGATCGTAAAGTTGATAGCCTTCTCTGAATTTAGTAGGAGAGAGATTCGGCATGATGACGTTGCAGCCATATTCAATGGCAATCTCTCTTCCCTCCGGATGAAGAACTTGGAGGGCGGTAGCGGCTGCAATATTAATATTGCCCATTACCAGTCTTGTAACCGCAATCATATTCAAAGAAAGTTGAAAAAGAGCCTTATTCTCCATTTGTCCGAGAAACTCTAAATCTGCTTCTTCAGACATTAAATACGGTCCCATGCCAATCATGTCTGCATCTACCTGCTGGAACATGCGGATATCCATACAAAGATCCTCTAATGTCTGACCGGGAATGCCAATCATTACTCCCGTTCCGACCTGGTAGCCGCATTCTTTTAAATGCTTCAGACACTCTAAACGATGATCCAAAATTTTTTCGTATTTTCCTTTTGCCGAGTGAAGCATGCAGAAAAGATCCGCATTAGAAGTCTCAAATCTTGCCAAGTAGCGCAAATTGGATCTATTACCGCTGGCAACAGCCCAACGTTCATAAACTTCTTTTGTTTGTTCTCCCAAAGACAGAGTTACGCCCACTCCATCTGGAAGAACATCGCTTACGGTTTGTTTGTGAATTTCTCTGAGGCACTCTTCAATGAAACTGATAAATTTCTCGTCTCTTCTTTCGCCTGCCTGCAAACAGATAGATGCATAGCCATTGCGAGCAGCCCAAACGGCCTGATCAATAATTTCCTGCTTGGTCATCTCATAGCGGCGTACTTGATGATTGTCCTTCCTAATTCCGCAGTAACGGCAATTCGAAGTGCAGATGTTGGAACATTCAATCAGCCCGCGGTAGTAAACCTTGTTTCCCATCAAGGAAGTTGTTCTGCGATAAGCCTCTTCTTGAAGAAGCTTGCACTGTTCCGGATCTTTTAATCCTAAAAGAAAAATAATTTCTTCATTCGTAAAATCCGTTTTTTTCAATAATTCTTTTAGATTGAACAAAGTAAGCCTCTAAAAATGGAAAATTACCTGATTATCCCAATCTTCTTTTAATTCTTAATCGATCATTCTGAATAGTTGCTAAAAAGTTAATTCAGAATCACTTGTTATCAAAAGGAAAACACTTAGGAAAAACTAACTGAGAACTGATTTCACTTCCTTAATGGGATTAATTCCTTTCAAATTAGGAGAAGCTATGGGCCTTTGAGCTTAATGGAGAATAGATCATTAGCGGGAGAAGGAAAAGATGAAAACGTTTCAAAAAGCAAAGAAAAACCGGCACTTCCAAATACTTCTCTGCTTTTGAGAATACTTGAATAATGCCGGTTGATTACCGGGGCTTAATTAGCCGACGATAATGTCCGGATTTTCAGCGGACTGCTGTTTTTCAGCCGGTTTTTCTTGACGAGCCGGTTTCTCAATCAAAGCTTTCATAGAAAGTTTGAATTTGCCCTTTTCATCAATTTCCAAAACCTTCACGCGAACTTCCTGACCTTCTTTCAGATGGTCAGCGACCTTGGCAACTCTTTCGTGAGCGATCTGGCTGATATGAAGGAGACCTTCTCTACCCGGAAGAACCTGAACGAAAGCGCCGAAGTCCAGAATCTTTGTGACTTTGCCAACGTAAATCTGGCCGACTTCAACGTCTACTGTGATTTCGTCAATACGTCTCTTGGCTTCATCAGCTGCTGCCTGGTCAACAGAAGCAATAGTTACGCTGCCGTCATCTTCGATATTGATAGAAACGCCTGTTTCTTCTGTAATGGCACGAATAACTGCACCGCCCTTACCAATAACGTCTCTAATCTTTTCCGGATTAATTTTGAAACTCAACATACGAGGAGCATACTGGCTGAGTTCACGCTTTTCATCGCCAATTGCTTCATGCATGATTCCAAGGATATGCATGCGGCCTTCTTTAGCCTGAGCTAGAGCGACTTCCATAATTTCCTTGTTAATACCTTCAATCTTGATATCCATCTGAAGAGCAGTAACACCATGATCTGTACCGGCTACCTTGAAGTCCATATCGCCTAAGTGATCTTCGTCACCAAGGATGTCGGTCAAAACAGCAAACTTGTTGCCTTCCTTGATAAGGCCCATGGCAACACCGGCTACGAAGTCTGTCAGAGGAACACCTGCGTCAATCAAGGATAAGCAGCCACCGCAAACGCTAGCCATAGAAGAAGAACCATTGGATTCACAGATTTCAGAAACTACTCGCATAGAGTATTCGAAATCTTTTTCGGATGGAATAACGGCGCGAAGAGCGCGTTTTGCCAAACGTCCGTGACCGATTTCACGGCGCTTCGGAGAACCGACACGGCCTGTTTCACCGGTAGCAAACGGAGGCATGTTGTAGTGCATCATAAAGCGTTCGCGATATTCACCGCCGAGAGAATCAACAATCTGTTCATCCTGCTTTGTACCGAGAGTAGTAACAACCAAAGCCTGTGTTTCGCCGCGTGTAAACAGAGCGGAACCATGAGTTCTCGGGAGAACACCTGTACGGATTTCGATTGGGCGAACGGTGCGTGTATCACGGCCGTCGATACGTCTTTCTCCGGCAAGGATCTTGCCTCTGACGTGGCGTGCTTCCATTTCGAAAAGGATATTGTTGACTTCGTTAGGATCAACTTCTTCCAATTCGCCGGCTTCAATAGCAGCGGCAATTTTTTCTTGAACGTCTTCATAGACTACACGAAGGCATTCGTTTCTTTCTTGTTTGTTTCTATGGGTGAAGGCGTCGTTGATTCTGTCACCGACGATTTCTGTAATCTTAGCTAAGAGAGCTTCATTCTTAGGAGCCGGTTCCCAATCCCACAACGGCTTGCCGCCTTCTTCAACAAGAGCGTCAATGGCTTCGATAACTGCCTGCATCTGTTCGTGACCGAACATAACAGCTCCAAGCATAACTTCTTCGGAAAGCTGCTGAGCTTCGGACTCAACCATAAGAACGGCACGTTCAGTACCTGCAACAACCAAGTCAAGCTTAGATTCTTTCAACTGGGATTCAGTCGGGCAAAGAACATATTGATCGTTGATATAACCAACACGGGCTGCGCCGATAGGACCGTGGAAAGGAACCCCTGAAACTGCCAAAGCTGCAGAAGCTGCAATCATGGAAGGAATATCAGGATCAACTTCGGGGTTGACGGAAAGAACGTGAATGATGATTTGTACTTCATTGAAGAAACCTTCCGGGAACAACGGACGGATAGGTCTGTCGATCAATCTGGAAGTTAATGTTTCTTTTTCGCTTGGACGGCCTTCACGTTTGAAGTAGCCTCCGGGAATCTTACCGGCAGCGTATGTTTTTTCTATGTAGTCTACAGTCAGCGGGAAGAAATCCTGACCTGGTTTTGTTTCTTTCTTTGCTACAACAGTGGCAAGAACAACTGTGTCGTCCATGTTGCAGATAACGGCACCGGTTGCCTGACGAGCGATTTCACCCGTTTCAAGTGTGACGGTATGTTCACCGTACTGAAAAGTCTTTACGACTTTATTAAACATTGTCATGTGTAGTATTCCTTTGACTCGGCACACTGCGGTATCTGCGGCTCAGAAAAATTAAGTTTTTTTCGTCACGCACATATCGCAACGCGCCGGTTTAAAAATATTGAACCAAAAATGAACACAGCGGCAAGCGAACCGAATCGCTGACCGCTGCTGAAATCATCTTGCCGATTGCAAGGATTACTTACGAAGACCGAGAGCGTCGATAAGAGCCTTGTAGGCGTTTACATCGCGACCCTTGAGGTAGTCAAGTAATTTACGACGACGAGAAACCATCTTCAAAAGACCACGACGGCTGTGATGATCTTTAGGATTTACTTTGAAGTGTTCTGTCAATTCGTTGATACGGCCTGTCAACAAAGCAACCTGAACCTGTGGAGATCCTGTGTCGCCTTCAGACTGAGCAAACTTAGCAATAATTTCAGCTTTCTTTTCTGTGGTTTGTGCCATTTTAAATTTCCTTTCCGCCGAGGCGGTGTTAACTTGCGGTTTCAATTGGAATTAATCGAACCGTGTTGAAAAACGTCGTGCATTATAACGGAAAAACCTTAATTCGTCCGTGAGCATAAGTTGTAAATGAGTTTATTTGGACCAACTGAATGAGTTTGGGCTCATTTCCTTATCAATCTTCTATTTTTTGTTTCAAATCAGTCACTACCTTCGGTTCTTTCCATTTGTACTGTTTGCTCAGCCAAGACTTTTCGAAGATTGGGAAATTGCAGTGAATTCCTGCCAAGTCCAGAAGCGTATAGGAGAGCCAATCAGACCGGAAAGAAGAGCCTTCCTGAACTTCTTCACCTTCTGAAAGATCGCTGTAAGGCGTCCAAAACAAAAATGGAATGGTATAACCGCCCAACGAATTGTTGGAATGACCGGTTCTATCTTTTCTTTGTCCGGTCTCAACGCTGTGATCAGACAAAAAAATCCAAGAGGTTCTTACATCGGGATGGTTCTTATCGAAATTCTGCGTCAGCTTCAACGTATCAAAGAGCACTGCATCTTGATACAACATGGCCCTATCGTAGTGCTCAAGCATTTCTAATGTCCTTATGCTTCGCCCCTTCTCTTCCAACCTTGCCCTAGTTGCATCTTGGTCATTCCACAGAGAACTCATTTCAGACGGATATCGGAAAGAGAAATGAGGATGGATGCCAATCAGATGAACAACGATTAACTTTTTATCACCCGGTGTTTGTAAAGCTTTTTCTAATTCCGGGAGGACTTTTTCATCCATGGAAGTACTGGAGCGGCCGGCAACCCGATTTAAGTTAACCGCAGTATTAGAAAAATCTTGAAACTCGGCTTTGATTGCTACATCGTCTTGGTTGCTGATCCAGTAGATCTTGTAGCCGGCGGCTTTGAAGAAAGCAAAAAGTTTAGATTTCGAGATAGATGACGAGTCGGGGAATTCGAACATGTCATTGAATGCTGCAACAGTACTTGACTGAGTGGAGAATGCTTCTTTACTTACATGTAATTCGGAATCCTTGTCCGCTTCCTTAAGTCGGGGCGTTGTATCTCTGTCATATCCATAGAGGCTCATATTTTCACGATTCATGCTTTCGCCGACTACGAGAACTATGGTTCTTGGTCCCGGTTCAACGGAAAGGATATGTTTTGCTGCACGATCCAGAGCGGCATTGTTTTCTGCTTTTATATTTTTCCAATAGCTCTTTTTCTCTTCGCAGGATTGATAAAAAGTTAAGAGGCTCACCGGAGGAAAATGTGCACGCCAAGCTCTTTGGTACCAACCAAAGAGACTTAAACAGATGATGAGACCGGCAAACCAATAAAAATATTTTGAGCGCAATGGGGCTTCTTTCACCAGCGAAATTGCCAGATATGTCTGAGAAAGAAAAATGAAAAAAGCAACGGCAGACCATAGGACTATCTGAGGTGCCATTGCCATCAGATACTCTTTTGATTCCGATAGTGAAGTATTAGCTATCGATTCAAGAACAAAGCCTGAATTCAAACTCGCCTCGTAGGCATCTCGCAAATATGCTTGAATGCCTAAATAAAAATCGGAAAGTCCAAAGATGACCAACGAAAGACAAAAAAGCGTCTTCCTGACATTCGATGAAAAAGGAAATAACAGAATTAACGCAAAAGGAAACGAAAATAGCAGGACCTGAAGAGATTTAATGGCTCCAACGGCATACCATCCGAATAAAAAAGAGAGCAGGAACCAGATAAAAACTAATACTGCCGCTTTATTCTTTTTCATCGTTGATGACCTCTTATCCTTCTACATTCTTCAAAAGCGCTTATATCATTTTTCTTAGAGTTTTCTTTTGTTTAGATGTAACCAAGCAAGAAAAGAATTTTCGCGAACTTTTGAAGTTAAAACGTCCTTCCCCATAACAGACTCGTCACTCAGAGGAGAGCCAAGGCCTGATTGAGACAATACCTCCTCATTAGTCTTCTGCTTCTTTCTGCTCTTTTTGGGCTTAGGTTGAGGAAGATTTTCGTAAGCTCGGCGAAAAAGCGTTAGTAAAAGTTCTTGGTTTTCCGGATCTTCAACCAGCCACATAGGATTGACTGCACCATCAAAAAGTTTTTGTTGAGGAATTTCCGGCCACTTCTCTCTCATCTGAGCATTTGTTTTGACAAGAAGTTCTTCTCCGCATAAGAAGCCAACCGGCTTTTCGTTGATGTAAATGCAGAAAACAGAAAACATTTTTCCGACGTGTACTTCGCCCAGGGGTCTGAGTAAATCGGCGTAGTACTGTGCGAGAGAACTGCTCATGAAAAAATGAGAAAACAGAATTTTTTATTTTCTCAATTTTTTGCTCGTTTGTAAATGTCGTTTTGTACGAGGTAAAGAAAATGACGCTTAGTTACAATTACACCTGAGTGAACTTGTGAGCTTAGA
>NZ_CABSJB010000046.1:0-19856 GCF_902477955.1 uncultured Turicimonas sp.
TAGAGCTGACGGGGCCTCACAGGCCCTTCTTTAATTTATAGGTGTAAAAGACGGGATAATCTGATTGTTTTCATTTTCAACTCCATAGGGGAGGGATGAAAAAATTTTAGGACTTCCTGCAAAGAATGTGAAATACTTATTTTAGATAGTATTTATTATTTTTATGCATAACTACCAAAAGGCCGCAGAGGTTAAATTCTGCGGCCTTTTCTTGGATTAGCTATCTTTAAAGAAGCGGTTTAGTGTCTGTTGTTCCTGCCAAAGCCAGTGCTGTGAGAAGAATCAGTTTCGGACCAAGTTCAGTCTTTTCAAAAACAAAATGTTCTTTCAAAGTATGAGCTCCAATCCCCTTTCCTCCGGAGCAAAGGCAAGTTGAAGGAATATTCAAACTCATCGCCGCGTTAGCGTCAGTTGAAGACAGTCCGTAGTTCGTCAATTCAATGCCCAAAGCTTTTTGGGCTGCGCGGGCAGACTGAAGAACAGGACAATCATGCGGACGCAAGCCTGCAGGACGGTTTCCGATTTGAGTGGTCGTCACCTTTAAGTGAGTTTCCGGCAAAGCATTCGGCCATCTTGCATTTTCTTCCTTAACGGCTTTCTCAAAAGCTGCCAGAACGGCGTCTTCGACCTTCTTCAATTCAGTATTGCTCGTGCTGCGAATATCTACGTCCACTTCGCAATGTGCAGCAATTGTGTTGACTGTTGTACCGCCCTTGATTGTTCCGATAGTAAAGGTTGTCTTCGGATCCTCCGGAACTTCAATCTTGGCGATATCGGCACCTGCACGGCAAACTGCATGAATAGCACTCGGAGTCTTTCCAAATTCTGCAAATGAATGGCCTCCGGGACCATCCACTGCAATTCTCCAACGGTGAGAACCGACAGCTCCACGAAGAACGCGGCCGACATCCGTGCTATCGACAGCGATAAAGGCGTCTAATTTGGTATTAGCACACAAGAACTTAGAACCGCGGATATCTCCGTTGCCCTCTTCGCCTACAGTGCCAACAAACAGAATGTCTTCATCAGTTTCGATATTGGCTTCATTCAAAGCTCTCAAGACCTGAAGAAGTGCTCTTAAGCCGGAGCAGTTATCACCGATACCAGGGGCCCAATAGACATTTCCTTCACGGCGAACCTTAACATCGGTTTCGGCCGGAAAGACTGAGTCCATATGAGCGCCGATAGCAATCGTTTTAGCTCCGGTTTTGCCTTTACGGCGTCCAAGCACATTTCCAATGCCGTCTTTACAGACATCTGTAAGACCGTACTGTTTCATGCGTTTAACCAATTCGTCAGCTCTCTTTTCTTCTTGGAAAGTAGGAGCGCTGATTTCGCACAAATCGACTTGTTCCTGCATTGCCAATTCAGTTTGGTCCTGAATGCAGCCTAAGGCTTTTTCGACTTGGTTATTCTTCAGAAGAGCAGCAATAGTATTTGTGTACTGTTCAAGAATAGGAGGATGATTTGTCATAAGTCTTCCTTTTTAGCACAAGAAGTACACAGAGATTAACATCACCACAGCTGCAGGAGCAGTTCTCTTAACTACTTCAACAGGAGAAACAGCTGCAATACCGGAAAGAAGAATGATACCGCCGGCTAACGGAGAAGCCTGACGGCCGATACCGGCAGCCATCATAGCTAAGTAACCTAAGTTATCAATCTGCATACCGAATTTAGCAGCGTGAGGTGTAACAGCTTCGTTGAAAGCAAAAGCTGCAGCGTCGCCGGAGCCGGTCAAGACTGCTAATGCGAATGGTCCGATGGAACCACCGAGTTTTGCAACTTCATTGGCGTGGGTCAGATAGTTAACGAACACTTCGATGACGCCAGCTGCGCGCAAACCAGCGGCGAAGACACCAGCGGCAATGATGATACCTAAAATCTTGGCATAGCCATTACCCATACCGGCGAAGAACTTCTTAGTTACTTCTTCAGGGTTGGAACGTGTAACGGCAAGTGCGTAGAAAGTACCGATCAACATAGCTGTTGCGACGGACATCTTCAGTTCTTTGAACCAGATAGAAGCAACAACCAAGAGAACGACAGGAACGATAGGAGCAATTGCGAAAAGAATGTTCGGTTGTTCAACTTCGTTGGATGCTTTTTCAATAGCCTGCTGAGTATTGGCAGCAGCCTTAGAGAAGTCGCCCAGGACAAAGCAAGTAATCGTGATACAGATAATGCTGATTAAACCAAGTGTTACAGTGGTTGAAGCATGAGCGCCGATGAATTCCATGATATCCATGGAAGCCAGCTTAGAGATAAACGGGTTATGAGAAACGCCAGGATTCAAATATGCGGGCATCATGCATCCACCGACAGCCGCAGCAGCCATTGCAGGTCTGAAACCAGCTCTAATCATGATAGGAATCATAGTCGGACCTACAGCGGCGCTTAAACCTGCCATAGAAGGGATAGCTGTAGAAATCACGCTTGTAACGATCATACAAGCCGGCAATAAGAAGAGACCTAATCTCTTTAAGGGCTTCATTAAGAGACTTACGAGATGGATATCACATTTAGTTAATGAGATAACAGCAGCAAAACCTAAAGCAGAGCAGATTGCGATAATCAAGCTGCCGTTAGTCATGGACTTATCAAACTGCTTGAATGCCACCATTGGCTGCAATGAGATAAAAGCCATTACAAAACCGGAAGTTAAGAGAACTAATCTTGTCTCGTATCTCTTAACCAATGCGTAAACAGTCGCTATTACAACGGCAATAGCGACCCAGAATGTCCAGGTCACTCCCTTTCTCCTTGAGTAAAAAAGTTATTAACGTCTTATTGAGTGAAGTATCACGGAGGAGTATAGACCGTTCCTTCTCCAGTCGATATTGAGCTTTATCCTGAGAAAAAATGTCTTTTTGAGAAGAAGTTTTGATTTTGCCTTGACTTCTTTGAATAATTAATTTTCTATTTTCCGAGAGAGAGTTCCAGGCTACAGAAACAAATCTCGAAAAGAACTTCCATATGCAAAAAGGCAGCCGAAGCTGCCTTTTTGCTGGAATTAGAGAATCTTAGCGACGAACGTCCATGTCTCTTAGAGCCTTAATTCTATCTTGGATAGAAGGATGGCTAGCCAACAACTCACCGATGCTACCGGCAATCCCGAAGCCTTTGACGGCAGGAGGAAGTTCTTCAGTAGGAACAGAACCAAGTCTGGCCAATGCGTTGATCATTGGTGTTGTACTGCCCATGATCTTTGCAGCGCCTGCGTCAGCTCTGAACTCTCTATGGCGAGAGAAGTAAGCAACAACAATAGCCGCCAAAATCCCCAGAACAATATCCAGCACGACGGATGTAACGTAATAACCGATTCCGGGGGCATCGCTTTCGTTACGGAGGACTGCTCTGTCAACGAAGTTTCCGATAATTCTGGAGAGAAATACCACGAATGTGTTTGTGACGCCTTGAATAAGAGTCAGAGTAACCATATCACCGTTGGCAACGTGAGCAATTTCATGAGCGAGCACTGCTTCTACTTCTTCTTTATTCATGCTGGAGAGAAGACCGGTTGAAACAGCAACCATGGCGTTGTTACGGGATGCGCCCGTCGCGAAAGCGTTAGCTTCGCCTTCATAGATGCCGACTTCCGGCATACCAATTCCAGCCTTCTGCGCATGGGAGTGAACTGTTTCCAACAACCAAGCCTGAAGCTTGTTTGTCGGCTGAGTGATCATCTGAACGCCCATTGTGTGCTTCGCAATGGTTTTACTCATGAAAAGAGAGATGAGCGAACCGGTAAAGCCAACAACAGCTGCGAATACGAGTAAAGAACCCATGTTTTGGTTAGCGCCAGCAATATTGCCGAAGTTAATACCAAACACTGCGGACACGATGTTCAATACGATGCTGAGCACAATCAAGATTGCCAAGTTGGTCAGCAGAAAAAAGCCAATTCTTTTTAACATATTTATATTTGTGACTCGTAGGTTATGAGAAAGGTACAGCTAATTATCTAAGAAAGCGGGCACGCCGTGGAGCGCGCCTATGGTTAATTTGTATCAAAAGTTTCGTTCCCATCCTTTAAATTCTTGACGGGTCTTCAGAGCGCACGGGCGCAAAGCTGTCCCAATTTCGACATCCAGGACACTGCCACTGAAAACTCTTAGTTACGAAACCACATTTATTACATTTATATCGAACGGTTTTGTCGATTTGATTCTTTAAGAAGTCAGACAGCTCTTTCAGCTCCTTATTGTCAGGATCCTGGGCCAAACGCAAGTCGGTTAATCTCTTAAATCCAATTAAAGACTTCTTCTGAGATAAGTAACGTCGAAGAAATTCCAGAGCGTTTTCCGGTCCCTCGATTTTGCAGATCCAATCGACGGCGGCGTCAACAGAATCAGAATTGATTCCTTTTTCTGCTACAGATTCCAGATAGCGTACGGCATCTGCTTCTTTGCCAGCTTTAAGCAAAGTATCTGCGACGGAAGCCACAACCAAAGTCTCATATTCCGGAGAAATTTTGCCCACCTGTTTCCATACTTCAACTGCTTCATCAAGCTTTCCTTGTTTCTGAAGCATGGTTCCCTGCATGATTAAAGCCCGCTTATTGTTCGGATCGGCGTGAATAGCTTGCTGCAAATAATGAGCCGCTTCATCAAACTTCTTAAAGAACATGCATTGAAGAGTTAACTCACAGTAAAGGTGAGAAATTCTTGACGGATAGGTCTCTCCGGTGACCTTTTCAAGAATGTGAGCCTCATCAATTGCTTTGAGCCACTCTTTTTCAGATTCGTAAATATTCACTAACTCTTTAATAGCTCGAACTTTGTAGTCGCTTTCCAAGTCAGCGGTTTTTCTAAAGGAATCCTCCGCTCTATCCCAAAGGCCTGCCTTTAAATAGTCCTGACCCAAGGAAAAGAGTGCACGGGCTCTTTCTTTTTTAGATAAATCTGCTCTATTGTAAAGATGATTATGGATTTTAACCGCGCGATCGTAATCTCCTCTTTTCCTGTAAAGAGTTCCCAAAGCAAAATGCAGTTCGACCGTATCGGGGTCAATTTTCGCGAGGTTAACTAAAGAATTCAAAGCCTGATCTTTTTTATTATCCAGCAGCAAATCCAGACCTTTATATAAGGTTTGGGTTTCATCTGCTACTGATTTTTTTTCTTTAATGTCGAATGAGCGGGAGAACCAGCCTGCCCCAAAAAGTACAGGTACCAACAATAAGTACCAGAGTTCAAATTCCATATTCAGACCTAATTAATTCCAATAAGGAAGAATCGAAACTCGACCTTCCTTATTGCCTTCATCATTATTTTCAAAGAGGACCTTTGCAGAAGCAATACTGCATCCCTAGGCAATTAAAACGTAATCTTGAATTCTAGTGAAGTTTAAAAAAAAACTCACCTTCTTTAGGTTATTGAGAACGTAATCAGTAAATGTCTCAAGAGGAGCTCGCTCAATCTCACTGTCGAAACACTTTCCGAGGAGAAAGATCCAAAAAGCCTTTCTATACATCGGAAGGCCATCTTTTCCATTCTCTCAAATTAAGCCTTATTTATATCGATTAATTTGTACTGGTCATGGCCCATTTTTCTTTCCTTCATTGCTGACAACTGGCGAAGTCCTTTTCGTGATGTGATTCTTTCCATCAAATCTCTGTTTTGCCCCTCCGGAAGAGCCTTTATCAGATCAATGCCAGCTTGATCAATAGCCAGCAAATCAGTTGAAGCGAGAATACCGATATCGGGTGCAGTCGGTTCTGCCGCTGAAGTTCCTGCGCAGTCACAATCAACCGACATTTTTCTTAAAACATTGATGTATACAATCTTCTTTCCAAAATGGTCCGTGATTGCTTTCGCTCCGTCGGCCATGCGCTCCATCAGTTCCTCTCCATGGATCCATTGTCCATTGTGATCCAGCAGACCATGCAACTGTGCCTTTCCACCTTCCGGACCGCTAGAACCGCATTCAATGGCGATGTTTTTCATCGAACCGCCGAAACCGCCCATTGTATGCCCTTTGAAGTGAGTAAGTACCAACATGGAGTCATAATTAAGGAGATTTTTGCCTACTCTGAACCTCTTGACATACTTCGCACCATTTGACGGCAATTCTGCTTCGCCGTCTTCGTCCATAATATCCACCCGGCTAAAATTCCAGCCGTTAATTTTAAGAGTTTCACGATGGCCTTTCGAAGTTTGACGAGGACTTCCGTACAGGACATTGCATTCCACAATTGTGCTGTCAGGAATTTGTTCCTGCAATTTTTGTACCCATGGGGAAGGAATGATGTTGGGGCCATGCGGCTCGCCGGTGTGAAGCTTGATCGCAATCTTTCCATTTAAATTTCCGCCAACCAACTTAAACATTTTGATTAAAGACTGAGGCGAAATCTCTTTGGAGAAAAACACCTCTGCCGTTTCATTTTGCTGAGCAAATGCTGAATAAACTGGAGAAGATCCTATTAATGCTGCGGTAGTCTCTAAAAATTGGCGACGATTGATCATTTTAGATTCCTCTTTGATTTCAAATGATTTTACCTTGAATACAGAGACATAAAACCTCTTCGCTGGTGATAAGAGCGGTTTCCTGGTTTGAGTTTGCTCGTCTAATAAAGACATTAGAATTTCAAGAAGATCATTAGGAGGTTCTCAATGGACACCAAAATAATTTCTTCTTCACTCATCGCCGTCGGCATCATCGCCGGAGCCTTTACTCTAGGCAACCAACTAGAACAAGGAATCAGAGGATTTAAAGACGCCGACAGAGTTGTTACCGTCAAAGGCCTTTCAGAGAAAGAAGTCAAGGCCAATCATGTTATTTGGCCGGTAAGCTTCCGTGAAATGGGAAATGATTTGTCTCAAGTTTATGACCAGTTGGAAGTCAAGCAGAACATGGTTTTGAAATATCTCAAAGACGGTGGTCTTACAGATGAGGAAATTACTATTGCCGCGCCGAAACTGCGTGACAATTTGGCTGACAACTACGGCTCTCAGCGTCCACCGTTCCGTTACATGATTACTCAGGTGCTTACTATTTCATCAGACAAGGTTGATGTGGTCCGTAAATTGGACGAAGCACAAAGAGATTTGTTAAAGGCCGGTGTAGGCTTGACTAATGACTACTCTTACATGACCAAATATTCATACACCGGGCTAAATGAAATTAAACCGGCGATGATCGAAGCCGCCACAAAGAACGCTAAAGAAGCCGCACAGAAATTTGCTATGGATTCCGGATCGACTTTAGGAAAAATCCGAAGAGCCAACCAAGGCATCTTCTCTATCACCGACCGAGACGAGAACACTCCTTTTATCAAGAATGTGAGAGTGGTAACGACTGTCGAATACTTCTTGAAGGATTAACTACTGTCTGAGAAGGCCCCCCGAGCCTTCTCCTATTCTTCTCGCACCAGGACGTAGACTTTATCAACAACACCTGAATCTTTTATCGAATACATCCGGAGCTCATATTTTTCTCCGGTTGCTATGAAAGTCAATTGAGTTCTTAACCGTTCTAGCCATTCGTTAGGCGGAACATCCGAGGAGAAGCACTGATCGAGGCAACACAAGAAATCCGAACCCGGTTGGGCCATCGGCATCAATCTGCGGGATATCTTTTTTGCAAACCGGATTTCTCCGTTTTTATCTACGAGCACTAAACCAGTTAAGAAGTCATCAAACACCTTATTCAAGATGACTCCTCTTTCGGAGAAATCTGAGATTCTCCTATGAAATTCCCTTTCCACGGCAAAGTTAATATCATTTGCCTCAGGTTTGTTTGGTCTTACTTGATTGCTAAGTTTGTTTATGAGTTTCTGTAGGTGCCCGAATTCTTCCGGAGATTCAATATAGTCCATTTTGCTCCATGGATATTTTGAATCGAAGACACTATTCATTAATTTCTTGAATTTGGAGACCAAGACCTGATTTACCGTGCTTCCGACAATCAAAGTCAGCAAGCATACGAGCAAAAAGAAGAGGATATTAGTCCAGACCAATACACCATGTTCGGTTTCTTTATCAGGGACTTTTCTAAAAATTCCGACAGCCCAATTTTGATCCGGCAATGGCAAAAGGTAACCTGACAAATCCGCTGCATTTCCTCTTTCAATGGTTACCCACTCTCCACCTGTTTTCAATACCCTTGAGATTTCCTGAGGCTTCAAATATGGGGTTAAAGTGGCAACAAGATCAGTGGTGAATACCGGCACGCCCTTGCTGTCAAAAACCCAAATACTAAATTCTCCCGGCGCGATTCGGCTAGTGGCATTATCAACCAGTCGATTCAAGTTCAAAGCACAGACGGCATAACCAACAAGTTTTCCTTTTTTATTTCTTGCAGGAATGATGACATTGACGATAGGAACGTCTGCCGCGCCTACGGCCTTAACTACGTCAGAGACGACAGGAGTGTTGAAAGATTGAATCTTTTTCCAGTGATCTCTAGTCGTGTGGTCAACACCAATATTAGAGAGTCCTTCTTTGTTGATCTTTGGGTAAAAGGCAATTGAACGTCCCTTTGTGTTGTCATAGTGAATATTGAGAATATAAGGAACTTTAACAACCAAATCTTTTAAATAGCTGTTCAACAACTCCGGATCTTTGACACCGTCTGCAGCGAGCTTATTAGCGGCAGATTCTACGACAGTTCTAGCAATCTCCAGTCGAGATTGAATTTCTCTCCCGACAAGTTCTGCTGAAAGCTTGCTTACCAGCTCTCTGTTTTCCAAAGTTTCCTTCGCAAAGAAAAACTGCTGAATTCCGAGAGCCAATAATGGAATCGAAACGCATGCAAAAAAGATGGCATATAGGTACTGTCGGAAGCTCATCGCAGTTACTAGGGACTAAGAAAATCAAGAATTATAGGGGTTTACGAGATTATCCTATGAATTATCTTAATTTTAAAGAGGGGACGCTAATTTTTAGAAAAAAATGAGCACATTGCCTAGAATAGATTGAGTGTTAGTCAAACGAGTAATCTCCGAATGGCAATTCATAATTTCCAATCCCGCTGCCGGAACTAAACGCTCCTAGACGCAACTACCTCCTTTGTTCTTGGTACTAATGCGGTTTAACTGTCAGAGAGTTCTTCATTAATTTCTATTTGACCGGAGTAGTAATGAACATGCGTTTTGATCGAATATTCATCTCAAAGGGAAAGTGGCTGAAAGACAGATTTGTATTCCAAACAAATAACGAAAATTGAACAGAATGTTGTACTATTTTGCCTTCAATTGCGGCAGGCATTGCTTCCTGCCTTTACTGCAAAATCAACCTGACATTCGAAAGCTTTACAGAGAACCACACTTAACGGAACCCTCTGCCTGAGGCCTCGAGCCCATTAAAACTTCAAAAAGCAGTGAAACGTTGACTCGAAGACTCGATAGCAACGCTTCAACTAATATCGGTTGGGTATCACGGCCCCCACACCCGTCTAGACTGCTCATATCCGCTTCCTGTTCTTTGAACATGCATTTTACTATCAGCTTCCTTCAGACTTAACGTTACCGTTAAGCCGTTGCCAGGCCGCTAAGCTTTCCTCTCATCGGGAAAGCTCGGGATTCACGCCCTGTAGGGACGCACTGCTGGGTATACCACAAAAAAAGGACCCCTGCAGAAGGTCCTTTTTCGACGTTAATCTAGGAAAGATTAGAAGGAAGTACGCATACCGACTAAGAGAGTGTAGCCGTTATAAAGTGCGTCTTCTGTGTTTTTCCAGCCTTTGCTGGAATCAGCATAGCCAGCATAGGCTTTGAGGGCGGTTCTCTTGGAAAGAGGATAAACATATGCGGCACCAACGTTCCAAGAACGAACATCCTGTGTTCCGACTTTTGTTTTATCGAGACTTTCATCTTTACCGAAGAGATAGCGGGCGCCTACCAGTGCATCGCCACCGCCTACGGAGACCTTAGCGGATAAACCAAACTGATTTACTTTCTTGCCACCATCTTGGTTGTACCACTGGTATGCGAACATTGGAGTCACAGAACCCAAGTTGTATTCCAAACCATAGTTGATAGTGAGAACTCTCTTCTTATCGCCTTTTGCAGCAATTGCAGGATCAGTCTTCTTAAGTCCTAAGGCATCTAAAACATCAGCAGAGAGACCCAAATCTCCCCATGTTTTGGCATTACCAGTGCCTTTGTTATCAATTGCTTCAAAAATCAAGCTGGACTTAATTGCGTTAGCTTGATACTTGGCACCGATACCATAGTAGTGGTTGTTGTCTGACCATTTGCTTGTATCGTCAACGATACCATTGGAATAAATGGCATGAAGAGACAAACCATTGAAAACAGGAGAAGCGTAAGCAATAGCGTTATCTACACGTAATGTTCCAGAAGTTAAGGAGTTCCAAGCAGACATGCTGTAACCGGTTCCAAGAGCCCAGCCAGTAAGAATTTGTTGTGACTGTGCACCAGAAGACAAAGCACCAGTACGTCCAAAGCCTAATTTACCGAATCCGCCGCTAACAAACATCATAGTTTCACGATTGAATGCCTTGGAAGAATCTCCAGCAGCACCTGTGTCCGCGTTAAATCCCTGTTCGAGAATGAAGGAAACAGCATAACCATTGCCGAGTTCTTCTGTACCTTTTAAACCCCAACGAGGACCTTGGTCAAAGTTCTTAATTTGGACAGTGGCGGACTTATGTTTAGCTTTCGTAACAACCACGCCTTCTTCGATAACACCGTAGAGAGTAACGTTAGAAGCTGCGAATGCAACTGTAGAAGCACCCATTACAGCCAAAGCGATAAGTGATTTTCTCATTTGTAAATACTCCAATTGACGTTAAAAACTTGCAGAAAGTTCAAATTCCTGGCAATTCAATTGAAGATTTACGGGTATGAAAAAAGGACCCCTGCAGAAGGTCCTTTTTCAGCGCTAATCTATGAAAGATTAGAAGCTATGACGCATACCTAAATACAACTGGTAGCCGTTGTAAGCAACTTCTTCTTTGTCTTTCCAGCCCTTGGAAGAGTCTGCATATCCAGCGTATGCCTTGAGAGCTGTTCTCTTAGAAAGAGGATAAATATAGGCAGCACCAAGGTTCCATGCACGAACCTTATCGTCACCTGTTAAGGCTTCGTCATGGCCAAAGAGGTAACGACCGCCGACGAGAATATCGCCACCAGCTACACCAACTTTTGCAGAAAGACCAAACATGTGAGTCTTCTTACCGCCGTCTTGATTGAACCATTGATAGGCGAACATTGGAGTCCATGCTCCCATGTTGTATTCCAAGCCATAGTTAATCATTAAAGCACGCTTCTTAGCTGCTGTTGCATCATCAAGGCTTGTCTTAGCCCAAGCCTTATACTCATCCTTTTGAGCATCTGTAAGTTTTGCAGGATCGTAACCTTCAACAACAGCCCACTGGCCAATATTAAATAAGGAGCCAGCAGTCTTGGAGGCAACTTCTGTACCCTTATTATCCATAGCTTCAAAGATTAAGCTTGATTTGATTGCGTTGGCTTCGTACTTTGCACCAATACCATAGTAGTGGTTGTTCTTGGACCACTTAGCATCATCTCCAGTGTAGCCGTTGGAGTACATGGCAGAAATAGTCAAACCGCCAAAAGAAGGAGTCTTGTAGAAGACTGCATTATCAGTGCGGCTGAAACCTCCGCCAAAGCTTGTCCAAGCGCTCAAACCGAAGCCTGTTCCGAGTGCCCAACCAGTTAAGATGTTATTAGACTGTGCGCCAGAAGCTAATGTACCGGTACGACCGAAACCGAAACGACCAAAGCCACCTGTAACATAGAGGATTGATTCACGGCTGAACTGTTTTCCTGCTACAGCCTGATCACCATTATCGGCATTAAAACCCTGTTCAAGAATGAAGCCAACAGAATATCCATTTCCGAGCTCTTCGACTCCGCGAATACCCCAGCGAGAACCTTGGTCAAAGCCGGATTTTAAAGAAACTGTTGTGTCTTGGTGTTTTGCCTTTTGGACGACAACACCTTCTTCGATTACACCGTAAAGAGTTACGTTAGAAGCTGCGAATGCAACTGTGGAAGCACCCATTACAGCTAAAGCGATAAGTGATTTTTTCATTTGTAAGTACTCCAATTGAAGTGAAAAACTTGCAGAAAGTTCAAATTCCTGGCAATTCAATTGAAGATTTACGGGTATGAAAAAAGGACCCCTGCAGAAGGTCCTTTTTCAGCACAAATCTACGAAAGATTAGAAGCTGTGACGCATACCCAGAAAGAGTTGATAACCGTTGTAAACTACGTTTTCTGTATCTTTCCAACCTTTGGAAGAATCAGCATAACCAGCGTAGGCTTTAAGTGCTGTTCTCTTGGAAAGTGGATAAATATAAGCGGCACCGATATTCCAAGAACGAACCTTATCATCAGTTGCTGTTGGAGCGTCATCATCGCCAAATAAGTATCTTGCACCTACTAAAGCATCTCCGCCACCCACTGCAACTTTAGCAGACAGGCCAAACATATTGGTCTTCTTACCTTCGTCTTGATGAGCCCATTGATAAGCGAACATCGGAGTGACGGTACCTAAGTTATATTCGAAGCCGAAGTTGATAACGTACTGTGTCTTCTTCTTTGCGAGACCAGCTGTATCTTTGTTATCTACAGCTTCAAAGATCAAGCTAGATTTGATGGCATTGGCGTCATACTTAGCACCGATACCATAGTAATGATTGTTTTTAGACCATTTTACATCATCACCCTTAGTACCATTGGAGTACATTGCGCTGAATTTCAATCCATCAAAGGAAGGTGTTTGATAAGCGACAACATTATCAACTCTGCTAAAGCTTGTTCCAATAGCGCTAGTCCAAGAGCTCAGACCAAAACCTGTTCCAAGTGCCCAGCCAGTTAAGATGTTATTAGACTGTGCACCAGAAGATAATGTACCCGTACGACCGAAACCAAGACGGCCGAAACCGCCAGTTGCATATAAGAAAGCTTCACGGCTGAATTGTTTGCCAGAGATAGCTTCACTACCATCGTCAGCATTAAAACCCTGTTCAAGGATAAAGCCAACCGCATACCCGTTACCAAGTTCTTCAACGCCGCGAATACCCCAGCGAGAACCCTGGTCAAAACCGGATTTCAAAGAAACAGTAGTGTCTTGATGTTTAGCTTTCTGAACCAAAACACCTTCTTCAATAACACCGTAGAGAGTAACGTTGGAAGCAGCGAATGCAACTGTAGAAGCACCCATTACAGCCAAAGCGATAAGTGATTTTTTCATTTGTAAATACTCCAATTGACGTTAAAAACTTGCAGAAAGTTCAAATTCCTGGCAATTCAATTGAAGATTTACGGGTATGAAAAAAGGACCCCTGCAGAAGGTCCTTTTGAGATCATTCTAACTTTTGCGTGAGAACGCTAACTTAGAAGTTTAGAAGTTGTGAGTCATACCAACAGCGAACTGGAAGCCATTGTAGTTAACCGCATCAGAGGCTTTCATGTGCTTGGTGTATTCTTTCTTTAGGCCCTTAGAGCCGTCAGCGTAACCACCATAAACCCAAGCTGTTGTGCGCTTGCTAAGTGGGTATTCGTAGGCAGCATTCAAAGTCCAAACACGCAGTTTGTCTTCAGCCCCTTCAAGTGCCCCGTCATTCTTGCCGAAGGCATAGCGGGCACCAAGCTTAGCAGTGCCACCGCCGAGTTTAACGGCAGCGGAGAGCCCGAAGATATTAGCCTTAACGCCTTCATCCTGCCAGTTGTACTGATAGGCAAACATCGGAGTCCATGTGCCAAAGTCATATCCCAATCCGAGGTTGATTAAGTATGCAGTCTTATCAGATTTAGCCAAAGAGTAACCTGCATCAGCCTGACCTTTGTTATCAACTGCTTCAAAAATCAAACTGTTTTTAAAACCGCCTAACGTGTACTGTGCGCCGATTCCATAATAGTGGGTGTTATCGCTCCATTTCTTTCCATTATCATCCGCAACAACACCGTTAGAATACATTGCGCTGACCTTTAAACCTCCGAATTCAGGAGAGCCATAAGCAATAGCGTTGTCTAATCTTGTTCCGGAATTGCGAGCGATGCTTGTCCAAGAACCGCCACCGTAACTTGTTCCAAGGGCCCAACCAGTCAACATGTTATTACTTTGAGCGCCGCCAGCTAAAGAACCAAGGCGACCGAAACCGAGCTGCCCGAAGTTACCTTGGACATATAATTTGGATTCACGGCTAAACTGTTTACCAGCCGTGTTTTCATTACCGGTATCCATGTTGTAGCCTTGTTCAAGAATGAAGCCGACAGCATAGCCATTACCGAGCTCTTCAACTCCACGGATGCCCCAACGAGAACCATTGCGGAAACCAGAGTTCATGGAAACAGTTGTATCTTGTCCACCGGCTTTGGATACAACAGCAGAAGCATCTACTACACCGTAGAGAGTAACGTTAGAAGCTGCGAATGCGACAGAAGAAGCACTCAAAACAGCTAAAGCGATAAGTGATTTTTTCATTTGTAAAAACTCCAATTGAAGTTGAAAACTTGCAGAAAGTTCAAATTCCTGGCAATTCAATTGAAGATTTACGGGTATGAAAAAAGGACCCCTGCAGAAGGTCCTTTTTCAGCACAAATCTACGAAAGATTAGAAGCTGTGACGCATACCCAGAAAGAGTTGATAACCGTTGTAAACTACGTTTTCTGTATCTTTCCAACCTTTGGAAGAATCAGCATAACCAGCGTAGGCTTTAAGTGCTGTTCTCTTGGAAAGTGGATAAATATAAGCGGCACCGATATTCCAAGAACGAACCTTATCATCAGTTGCTGTTGGAGCGTCATCATCGCCAAATAAGTATCTTGCACCTACTAAAGCATCTCCGCCACCCACTGCAACTTTAGCAGACAGGCCAAACATATTGGTCTTCTTACCTTCGTCTTGATGAGCCCATTGATAAGCGAACATCGGAGTGACGGTACCTAAGTTATATTCGAAGCCGAAGTTGATAGCGTACTGTGTCTTCTTCTTTTCGGTACCAGCTGTATCTTTGTTATCTACAGCTTCAAAGATCAAGCTAGATTTGATTGCATTGGCCTCATACTTAGCGCCGATACCATAATAGTGATTATTCTTAGACCATTTTTCATCATCAGCCTTAGTACCGTTGGAGTACATTGCGCTGAGTTGCAATCCATTAAAGGACGGTGTTTGATAGGCGACACCATTATCAACTCTGCTAAAGCTTGTACCAATAGCGCTGGTCCAAGAGCTCAAGCCGAAACCTGTTCCAATGGCCCACCCCGTTACTATTTGATAAGAACCGGCGCCAGAACTTAAGGTGCCGAAACGGCCAAACCCTAATTTACCGAAGCCGCCTTGAACATATAACTGAGATTCACGGCCGAAAACTTTACCTGCAGAGTTAGATGCTGTATTAGCCCCTGTATCGGCATCGAAACCTTCTTCCAATACGAAACCTACGTTGTATCCATTTCCAAGATCTTCGACTCCACGAAGGCCCCAGCGAGAACCCTGGTCAAAGCCAGATTTTAAAGAAACGGTTGTATCTTTGTGTTTTGCCTTTTGAACGACAACACCTTCTTCGATAACACCGTAAAGAGTTACGTTAGAAGCAGCGAATGCAACTGTGGAAGCACCCATTACAGCCAAAGCGATAAGTGATTTTCTCATTTGTAAATACTCCAATTGACGTTAAAAACTTGCAGAAAGTTCAAATTCCTGGCAATTCAATTGAAGATTTACAGGTATGAAAAAAGGACCCCTGCAGAAGGTCCTTTTTCAGCACTAATCTAGGAAAGATTAGAAGGTATGTACCATACCGACGTAGAGCTGATATCCGTTGTAAACCGGAGTAATGTTAGCGTCTTCAACTTTCTTGAAGGCTTTATAAGAAACGTCTTTCCAACCTTTACCAGAATCTGCATAGCCAGCGTAAGCGTTTAACTTAGTTCTCTTGGAGAGAGGATAAACATAAGCTGCGCCAATGTTCCAAGAGTTAACATCTTGGTCTCCAGTTGCTGGAAGATTCTTGTCCTTACCGAACAAATAACGCGCACCCGCGAGAACGTCACCGCCCGCAACCGGAACTTTAGCACTTAAACCAAACATGTTGGTCTTCTTGCCTTCATCCTGCCATGCATACTGGTAAGCAAACATCGGAGTGATTGAGCCAAGGTTATATTCAAAACCAAAATTAATTGCGTATTGAGTATTCTTGTTTTGGGAAGCTGGAACTACAGCCGGAGTTCTGTTTTGTTTTGCTTCAAAAATCAAGCTAGATGTAATAGCATTTGCAGAATATTTTGCACCAATTCCATAGTAGTGATTATTTTTGGACCATTTAGTTGCGCCATCTTCGCCAGAGGTCTGGTTGGAGTACATGGCAGAAAGCGTCAATCCATCGAAGTTAGGAGTCACATAGACAACAGCATTGTCTACACGGCTGAAGCTTGTGCCAATTTCAGATGTCCAAGAGCTAAGACCATAGCTGGTTGTAAGAGCCCAACCAGTAAGCATGTGATAAGAACCAACGCCAGAACCTAAAGTGCCGAAACGACCGAAACCTAATTTACCGAAACCACCTTGAACATACAACTGAGATTCACGGCCGAAAACTTTACCTGCAGAGTTAGAAGCAGTGTTGGCACCTGTATCAGAATCGTAACCTTCTTCGAGAACGAAACCTACGTTGTAACCGTTACCGAGGTCCTCAACGCCTTTGATACCCCAACGAGAACCTGACACGAATCCTGAATTCAAGGAGACTGTAGTATCCTGATGTTTAGCTTTTTGTACTAATACGCCGGTATCGATAACACCGTAGAGAGTAACGTTAGAAGCTGCGAATGCCACTGTAGAAGCACCCATTACAGCCAAAGCGATAAGTGATTTTTTCATTTGTAAATACTCCAATTGAAGTTGAAAACTTGCAGAAAGTTCAAATTCCTGGCAACTCTTTCAAACTTCCAATTGGGTTTGGGGAAATTTTTAACGTCTGAGCCTCAACCCGAAGTTCAAATTGGAGGTATTAATGTCACATTCGAAGATCGGCCAATACACTAAGTCACAGCTTTATTCTTTGACCGACGGTGTTTACAGATTAGAAAGGAATTTCTATTTACGCGTCCGGGGCAATGGAAAATACAGAACTTATTTTTTTCGCTATGTTGATCAAGAAGGAAATCAAAAAGATTGCAATATCGGAAGCCTTAGAAAAATAACCATGGCAGATGCTAAACAGCAAGTTCATTTATTTAGAAGTCTATTGAATATAGCAAGTCCCAAAAATTTGGATTTATCAACAAACCAAACTCCAAAATTTTCAGAATTCGCTCTAGAGACCATTGAAACTTTAGCTTCCGTGAAACTGTGGAAAACTGTTGCTCAAAAATCCTCTTGGACCTCTTCTATAACGACATATGCCTTCCCAAAGATTGGGGAAAAATTGGTCGAAGAAATTACTCGCCAAGATATCCTGGAAATTCTGAAACCAATCTGGACAAATAAGACAATGACAGCCTCTAGATTAAGAGGTCGTTTAGAAAAAATCTTCTCCTATGCTATTAACGAAGGGAAATACCATGGAAAAAATCCTGCAATTTGGAAAGCAAACCTTGAGATGTACCTCCCTCCGCCAGAAAAATGCAAAACAAAGACGCACTTCAAGGCTCTAACGCTACAAGAACTTCGGGACAATATTCCTTTTCTAACGAAAAATAACTTTATTGGCTATAAGTGCCTTTTATTCGGAATCTTAACTGCTACTAGAAGCGTTGAATTCACACAGATCCAATGGAGCGAGATTGATTTTCAAAAAAAGATCTGGAATTGTCCTCCATCGAGAAGAAAGGACGGAAAGAGCGAAGTCTTCAGGGTTCCTTTAAGTAGACAGCTTATTGAAATGCTGAAATTGCTAAAGAAAGAATCTAAAAGTAACTTTGTATTCACAAAGGATCATTTACAACCAATAAGAAGGGAAACTCCGAGAAAATTGTTGAAGGACGGTCTAAAGTTAGATTGCACGATGCATGGAATGCGCTCTACTTTTAGAGATTGGTGCACGCAAAACGGCATTAACGAAATAGTTGCAGAGAAATCATTGATGCACTCTACCGGAAATGAAGTTGTTTCAGCTTATCAAAGAAGCGACCTATTAGAGGAAAGAAGAGACGTCATGCAAAAATGGTCGGATCTTTTGCTTGAAAGCAACGAAATTACTAAAAACCAAAAAGCTGAAAATTCATAGTTGTTGCATTAAAACTACATACAAACACTACTTTTCTTCGATTTTTTGTTGTTTTTGTGCAAAAAACAACATTTTTAGTTGCCTAGAGGACACACTTGTCCCAAAATTACATCGCAGATTAATTCTTGCCAGGAATTTGAACTTTCTGCAAGTTTTCAACTTCAATTGGAGTTTTTACAAATGAAAAAATCACTTATCGCCTTAGCTGTTTTAGGTGCATCCTCCGTTGCATTCGCAGCTTCCAACGTTACTCTGTACGGCAAACTTGACGGCGGTGTTGTCGTTAGCAAGGCTAAGAAAGCCGATACAGTTGTCAAAGCTACATCCGGTTTTGATTCTGGCTCTCGCTGGGGCCTGAAGGGTGTTGAAGACCTCGGCAATGGTTATGCCGTTGGTTTCCAACTCGAACAAGGCTACAGCCTTGACTCTGGTGCGACAGCAAACGGTGATGGCACATTCACAAGAGAAAGCAGACTTTACGTCCAGGGCGGCTTCGGTACATTGAGCTTCGGTAGATTCGGTTCTCTTGCTTCTGGTGCTGGTTCTCAGACAATTCTTACCGGTTGGCAGTTCGGTACTTCTTATGAAGACACAGGCTCTTGGACAAAATATGGCAAAGGAAATAGCCGTATTAACAACGCTATTTCCTATGTTTCTCCAGCCTTTGGTGGTACAACAATCCACGCAATGTATTCCAATGGAACTAAAGCTGACGACGCTAAATGGTCTCAAAACCACCACTACTATGGCTTAGGCGTTAAGACAAAGGTCGGTGCTCTCGACGGTTCTGTTATCTTTGAAGCAACCGACGCTAAAGGCGGTGTTGAATACAAAGAACCGGCATACTCCATCACAGCTGGCGCAAACTATAACTTCGGTGTTGCAACATTGTCTGGTATCTACCAATATGCTTGGAGCTCTGACACATACAAGCAGAACGCCTTCGGTCTCAGCACAGCAGTTCCAGCTTTCGGCGGTACTGCTAAGTTAGGTACAAAGTTTGTATTCGGAAAGGATGAAACAGTTACTTCCGGCGAAGACAAATACAATGGATGGAGCATTAATGCTGGCTACAGCTATCCGCTCAGCAAACGCACATATGCTTATGGATATGCTGGTTACACTCACGGCGGCAAGCTCTGGAAGACACACACTGCTGCAGAAGCTGATTTAGTTCACAATGGGTACGCAGTTGGTATGGGCTTGGTTCACAGCTTCTAATTTTCTAGCTTAATACTTAAAAGGAACTGCCAAGAGAGGACGCTCTTTTGGCAGTTTTCATTTAGGTCCTTTCTTACTACAGCTACAAATATTAATTAACCTCTCGCCGAGCTTCTGCGAGCAGCCTCATCCATATTCTTTGAAAGGACGAGTCACACTCAGTTCTGACAAGAGAATGCCTCGACCCGTGAAACTATTTAACAGATGAAGTGTGGATTTTGACGGGACAAGCTCAGACCCGCACCATAACCGAAAGCTTTCCATCCTCGGGACAATTCCCTGTATCCAACACACAATTTAAAGATGCTCCAAATTTAGAGACATCTCTTTCAGGATAAGCGATCGCTATTTTTCGAAGTTAGATAGTCAGCAAAAAAATTACAGTTCCCAACTTCTATAGCTAGAAACTGCATTTTTGTGATTAACTGGACTTAACTTAAGACTAGTTAATCACAAAAATGCAGTTTCTA
>NZ_CABSJB010000047.1:0-19411 GCF_902477955.1 uncultured Turicimonas sp.
AGTAAGAATAAGCAAGAAATTGTTAAATATGCACCTAGATTAACGGGAATTCAGGTTTTAGCTGAAGCATGTGATAGCTACACCTTTTCTTGTCCACCGAGTATCGCGTTTCCCTTTGTGATCCACAAAATAAGACAACCGAGCAAACAAATACCAACCAATCCCGCTCCGGCATATCCAAGCGAAGAAAAACCGAATGCAACGGAAAGATGACTTCCCAAGAAGGCGCCTCCGCCGATACCAATATTAAAGATTCCGCTGAAAAGTGCTGTGGCAACGTCTGCGGCATCCTTCGCATAACGCAGCAGAATCGTTTGAAATGCCAGGATGACCGCAGTGGTACTTGCACCCCAGAAAACTGCCATGACCAAGAAAGCGTTCCAGTGAGGAGCAAGCATCGTAATGGAGGCTAAAGAGCATGTCACGATGAAAAGAGGAATGACAAGAGCCGCTGAGGTATGTTTATCGACAAACTTGGAGCCGATTACCGTTCCTAAAATTCCGGAAATACCATAAACAAACAACGCAACAACGGTGGTTGATTCACTGACGCCCCCGATATTCATCAGAATCGGGGCAATAAAGGAATAAGCCGTAAACTGTCCTAAAACGACGGTAACGGTCAGAAGATACAGCTGAACAATCGGAGGACGTCTAAAAAGAACAGGCAGGCTCTTCAGAGATCCGGCCCTATCACTCTGACAAATCGGAAGCACGAAATAGATAAGTACTAAAACGATAAGAGCAGCGATACCGACAATAAAGAAAGCGCCTTGCCAGCCAACTTCTTGTCCTAATCTCGTACCGATAGGCACACCAAGAACTGTAGCAACGATACTGCCGCCCATAACCGCCGCCAATCCCAAAGATTGTTTGCCGAACGGCGCTGTTCTCGCCGCTAGCGGCGTCATGATGGACCAGAAAATGGAATGTGTGAACGCAACGCAAATTCGCGCGCCCATCAATTTCACAAAAGTATCAGCCCACAAAACAATGAAGTGACTTGCCGCAAAAAGAACAAGCAGCGCCAATAACAGCTTTCGTCTTTCCAACTTTGCCGTCATCACCGTCAAAGGAAGCGACATCAAAGCTACTACCCACGCATAGACAGTAATAATTAAGCCGGTTTGAGATGTCGTCTCATGCAGGCTTTCTGCGATATTAGGAAGAAGACCAACCGGGAGGAATTCCGAAGTATTGAATACAAAAGCGGCAAAAGCTAACCCAATAGTTGGCAGCCACGCTTTAAAGCCGAATTTGTGCCGTTGAGGAACAGACATTTAATTGCTTAGTAAAAAGAAGAGGCGCAAAAATACCCAAACTTAGATATTTTTATCGTCATCCCCGTCTCTTTGCGTCCAAGGATCAATGCTGATGACATATCTGAGAACTTCATTTGTCTTATTGTCAAAGTCAACCCATAAAGCCCAGTCCATGCCGCCATCTTGAAAGCGGTACATATAGGTATGTTCGCCCGATAGTGCGTAAGTCCACTTTTCGCAAGGATGTCCGAACATGTTGTAGATATCCTGCTCGTTCATTACCTTGGGTTTAATTTCATTGAAATACTTCTGCTGAAGAAGATTCTCTTTGAAAATTAAATGCCCTTCTTTATTAAAAATCATGACATAGGACTGCTGGCCCATTGGCTGCAGGGAGTAAACCACCCGAAGAGACCCATCAGGAAGAACTATTCTTGAATCCGGAGCTCCGAGCTTATCCATTACGGAATCATAGGAAGTTCCTAAGCCCACTGAATCAGGATGCGCACACGCTGCAAGCAGCCCAAATATAAAAGCCAATGCTACGGTTTTCAAAGAGTTGAGGTATTTCGTCATAATCTTCACCTATTTGATCTCCGGATAAGCTGCTTTTGTGGAGTTAAGCAGGTCCAGATAAATCTTTTTAACATTTTCTTCGGAACAACCCATTAAGACTGCATCATCGATAGCATCCTGGAGAAGATGCTTGATCTCGTCATAATTCTCATTCAAAACTTTTACTTTTTCAGTACAAGACACTAAGGAGCCGTCGGGCTTTTTCCAATACTTCTCTTCGTCTTTTTTCATTTTTACCACTTATTCTGATATTGCTTTTGGAATCTTACTCATTTCAAACCAGATATTTGAAAGATGTTCCTCTATCTTGGCTGTTAGCATCATATTGTTCAAATCTTCTCCTCTGCTCGTTTAAACTTCCCAAGGTGGAAGTTTGAAAGGCAAACAAAATGGACTTTAGGCATTATTTGAACGTTCTATTCAATCCTAAAAGCATCGCTGTTGTGGGAGCCAGTGAGAAAGCCGGAAGCCTTGGGACAACGATGTGGGAGCATTTGACTGCAGGGCACGGAGCTGCCGACCTATTTGCAATCAACCCGAAATACAAAACTCTGGGAACTTATAAATGCTATCCCACGCTGAGTGCCGTTAAGCAGAGCCTGGACTTAGTCGTCATTGTTTGTCCTCCGGAGCATTACGTCAAAATCCTTACCGCTGCGTTAGAGAATAAAGTCAAAGCCGTACTTCTTTGCGGAGGCTTCCCGAAAACAGAACTCACGGAAGATTTTTATAACAAACTTGACGAGTGCAAAAAGGCCGGAATGTACATCGTCGGTCCTCAGTCCCTCGGTTATTTATACCCTCCTGCCGCACTAAACGTCTCCTTCCTTCCTCATATGCCGATGGCCGGCAATATCGGCCTTATCAGTCAGTCTCCAGGACTCGTGCACACGATCATTAATATTGCCTCCAGCTGTAAAGGAGGCTTCTCTTACGTTATCGATCCGGGACTGGAATATTCATTAACGACAGCAGACTACATTGACTTATTAGCTCAAGATAATCAGACACAGTGCATTGTTCTTTACGTTGAAAACTTTAAAGATCCGAGAAGAATGCTCTCGGCCATTCGTCTGGCAGCGAAGAATAAACCGGTCATTCTGCTTAAAGGCGGGAAATCAGCACTCTCGGGCGACATCGTCATTAACAACAACGGTCGACCGCAAGATCATCACGATGTAATCGAAAAAGCCCTAAAACGTTCGGGCGCCCTCCTCTTGGACTCCATCTATGACTTGTCTTACGCAATCCAGGCATTCTCTTTAAGGAAAGCATTCTTTGACGGAGCCCTATACTGCATCGTCAACAGCAAAGGACTGGACACGTTGGTTGCAGATACCATGGGCGCCTACGGGATCGTGCCGGCAGTAATTTCTCCTGAAGCTGCGGAAGTTCTCAGCACGAAATTTAAAGTACTTTTTCCGTTTGCAAACCCAATTAATGTCGGTGTAGATGCCTCACCGAAAACCATTTCTCAGATTTTGGATTTTTCTTTAAAGCAAGAAAACTGCTCGGGCGTTCTCTTGGCTTTTGTTTCTAATCCTTTAATTTCTCCGGTAGATATTGCAAAAGCCATTGCGCCCATCATTAAACAAGCATCAAAGCCGGTTATCACAGCATGGCTTGGATCTCACGAAATTGAGCCGGCAATCAAGTATTTACTCAACAACGGCATTCTTGCTTTGGAAGGAATAAAGAATGCTTGCCTATCGGTTTCGTTGACAGAAAAATTCTTTAACTTTAGAAAAAATCAGAGCGCATTATCCGTGCCCCCACAGTCTCTGTCGGATAGAAACTTTGCCGGTGCCAGAAAGATTATCCAGCAAGCTAAAAAAGAAGATAGAAATATTCTCTATGACGAAGAAACTAAGCGTCTCCTAGCCAGTATCGGCTTTGAAACAACAGCTTCTTTGTATGCCGGCTCTTTAGGCGAAACTATTGAAGCCTCGAAAGCTCTCGGTTTTCCGGTTGCCTTAAAAATCCGCAGTGACGGAATTCTCTCTAAGAGCGACATCGGAGGAGTAATCCTTGGAATCCGCAACGAAAAAGAACTCAGAAACGCCTATAAAGCACTTCAGACGAAAGCCGAAGAAAACCACATTCCCGAAGAAGATTTCGCCGTTACCATCCAGAGAACCCTCAGCGATGCCTACGCCAGAGAACTGAAAGTTGGAATGAGAAACACCAAACAGTTCGGTCCCGTTGTTTACATCGGGGTAGGCGGCTTGTACGGCGATTTAGGATTCAAAGAAGAATTCAACTTCGCTCCTATCTCAAAATCAGATGCCCTTCAACTCTTAGAAGCCCCTTCAATCAGTAAACTGCTTTCAGCCTACAAAGGCTTCCCTGAAGTCAGTAAAGAATTACTCTGCACTGCCCTTCTGCGTCTTTCTCAGGCTGCTGTTTCCATCCCGGCTCTGAAGTCCATTGAAATTGATCCTCTTCTTGTAGGCCCGGACTCCGCCATTGTTTTAGATGCCCATGCCGCTATTTGGGACAAACCGCTGAGACCTTCTGCTAAAGCGGAACATTTAGTATTTCCGACGGTGCTTTCCAAGCCGGCGAAGAAAATTTCCGGAGACTTCGGAGAATTGTTGCTCAGACAAGCTCAGCCGGCGGATATTGAAGGTTTTACAAACTACATCACGAATCTTTCAGAGAGCTCCATGCGCCTGCGCTTCCATGGACTAAGTACAACGCCGGAAGAAATTGCTGCCAGAGCTTTGACCAATGATCCTGACCGCTCCTACACAATTATTCTGACTGAGCCTTCCAAGACACGGCCTGCCGTTGTAGGTGAAGCTACCTTCTCGCTGCTTCCCAACGGTAAATCTGCAGAATTCGGCATTTCGATCGCAGACAACTACCAAAGAAAAGGACTGTCTAAGTTTTTGATGGCTGCCTTGGAAGAAGAAGCTCTTTCAAGAGGCCTGACTGAACTGGTGGGCTACGTTCTCAAAGATAACGGGGGCATGTCCAAGATGATGCAAAAACGCGGATACAGTCAAACTGAAGATGAGGCAGATCCGCACATTAACCTTTTCTCCCTTGAATTGCCTGAAGAGGCTTCCGATTAAAACTTCTCCAATGAACAAGAGACACCCGAAGGTGTCTCTTAACCAAGGAGAACTATTTAGAGGTTAACGGTTACCGTGGCAGGAAGCACAGAAGTTAACTTGCTCGGCATGACCTTTGTGACACTCTGTACAAGCCAAGTCTTCGAAATGCGGCTTATGAGGATTAAGGTTGTCGAACTTAGGCTTGATTTTTTCACCTGCAACCTTGAGCTGTTCCTCATTGTGGCATTTCAAACAATCAGTCCTTTCGACATCGTCACCACCCTTCATTGTCTTATGGCAAGACGTACAGGGGATGCTCTTCTTCATGTGGCTGTCGGCTATCCCGGCTGCATTGGCGTTCAAAGCCAAAACCAGAAAGGATGACAGACAGAGGATTAATAGTCTGAACTTCATAGGACCACCTTACTTAGCTGCAGTTGCCGCTGCCTGTTGACCGGCGATTCTTCCGAATACAAAGTTATCGATAAGGGCATTTCCGCCTGCACGGTTTGTACCGTGGATACCACCGGTAGTTTCGCCTGCTGCATAAAGACCCGGGATAACCTTGCCGTTAACGTCAACAACTTGTGCCTGAGGTGTAATTCTCAAACCACCGCAGCTGAAGTGAACGTCCTGAGTTTCGGTTCCGAAATAATATGGAGGTTTGTTAATCAACTGAGTAAATGTTGTCTTACCGAAATCCGGATCTTCTTTCTTAGCAGCGAATTCGTTGTAACGATCAAGTGTCTGTTGGAGAACCTTCGGATCAACATTCATCTTCTTGGCCATTTCTTCGACGGTGTCGGCCTTAAATACGATGCCTTTCTTCAGTTTGGTTTCCAAAGAGGCGCCTTTGAGAGACTGGTCGTCGGTAATAACCCACATAGTGCGTCCCGGAAGAGCAAGAACTGCATCAGCAATTGCGTCTCGGCGGCCGCCTTCGTTTACAAAGCGTTTGCCTTGAGGATCAACGAAGATGTCCCCTCCCACATAGTCAATAACGCGGCCGCCGACAAATGGGATAAGCTGGATGTAGTTCATACCGTCTGTATCAGCTCCAACCTTAGTAGCCATGTTGATACCATCACCGGTAGAGCCGTCAAATCCTTTACCTGTCGGATTAGCTGTTGTCTTGAAGCTGGCGTCGAGACGACGGTCATAGCGCATACGCATCGGGACGTTAGCTGTAAAGCCACCGGTTGCGAGAACCACTGCCTTAGCGTTGTATGTAATTTTTTCGCCGTTCTTAGCCTGAGCGACTACACCTGTGACCGGAGATTGGTCGTCTTTGCGAAGAAGTTCAACAGCCTTTGTGTTGGTTTTAATCTGTACACCGTGAGCTTTAGCGGCTTTATTCAAAACGCGGATGTAGTCATGTCCGGCATTCTTATCTCCGGAGTTGTGAGATCTGGCAAACAAGCCGCCCCAAGCTTCGAATACGCGAGGATTCCATTGAACACCAAGACCTTCCATCCAGTTGATTGCTGCTTCGGAATTATCAGCTAAGGTCTTTACCAAAGCCGGGTCAGCACGGTAGTCACCGGCTTTCAATGTTTGAGCAGCCATCTTATCTGCGCTGTCTTCAATGCCCATGGCCTTTTGACGCTTGGTGTCAACCGCATTAACGGAACCGCCGGAAATTACGGTATGACCGCCGACAACCGGATTCTTTTCCAACAAAACGATGTTCTTTGCACCTGCCTCAGCTGCTGCAACTGCTGCAGAGAAACCTGCACCGCCGGCACCGACGACAACGATATCGGTATCAACGACTTGATCGGCAAATGCGATTCCGACGTAACCTGTTACGAATAATGCAACTAATGTTTTCTTCATCTTTAAGCTCCTATTGGGTTAATTTGGGTTTCTTTGTTAAGTAGAAGCTTAAAGATCGGGGCTTTTTCTCAAAATGTCCGTTAGTGCATATGCACCAAAGTGCATACTAAATTTTGGTATTTGCAGCCGATGCTCCGGAAATTCTTCCAAAAACAAAACAGCTGATTAATGAGTCTCCTCCGAGCCTGTCTTTTCCGTGAATGCCTCCCGTGCACTCGCCTGCCGCATACAGTCTGGGCACCGGCTGGCCGTCGGTCCGAAGAACTTGCCCTTTGCTGTTAATAGCCAATCCGCCGCAGCAAAAATGCAAATCAAATCTTTCCTTTCCGAAGTAGAAAGGCGGAGTCAACAGAGGCTGTTTAACAATATTCTTCTCTGCTCCCGCATTGGCTTTGAGAATGCTCTCGTTATACTCGCTCAAAGTAGCCTGCAGCACGGAGGCAGGCACATTCATAGCTTTGGCCATTTCTCGGACGGAATCAGCTTCCTGCACGACCCCAGTCATCAGTTTTTGTTCAAAAGATGAATTTTTTCGGGTTGTCGAGTCGGTAATGACCCACATCGTCTTATCCGGAAGCTTTAAGAACGCATCGGCAATATATCTAACCTCACTTGCTTCATCAATAAATCTTTTACCCGAAGAATCAACAAAAATTTCGCCGCCCGAATAGTCCAGCAGGCGCCCTCCGTTCAACGGAATCAACTGCATATACTCCATGTCCTGAACTGCCGCTCCGAGAGCCTGAGCCATTTGGATGCCCTCGCCCGTGGATCCGTCATAGGTGAAATTAAAAGCACTAAGCGTGGTTCCCACGGTCTCATCAAGGCGCTGGTCATAAAGCATTCTCATATTTTGATTTGCAGAGAAACCGCCGGTAGCCAGAACTACCGCATCGGACATCAAAGGAAGTGGCCGACCATTTTTCTTGTAGGTCACCTCGCAGCCGCCTTTCTTTTGGCAATCAAGAGAGATTACTTCGGCATTCAAGCTGATTTGCACACCCAACTGCTTTGCTCTTTTTGCGAGACAGCGAATGTATTCCATCCCGCATCTTTTCCCGGCAATTTGATGAGCGCGGGGAAACTTTCCCGACCAGGCTTCATACACCATCGGAAGCCACTTCACTCCCATGTCTTCCAACCATTTTCCGGTTTCAGTTGCAGAAGAGACTAATGTTCTAACCAGTTCAGCATCATTAATCCCGCCTCCGGTTTCAATGATTTGCTTTTGCCATAACTCCTCTGAGTCATTGATACCCATTTTCTTCTGTCTTCCCGGATCAACAAAGTTTACGGAACCGCCGGCAAAAGCCGTATGACCTCCCAGAAAACAGGCCTTTTCGAGAACTGTTACTCTTGCAGCGCCATGTTCTTTTGCCGAGATCGCAGCTGCAAGCCCGGCAGCGCCTCCCCCGATCACGATAACGCTATTGGTTTTCTTTAATCTTTTGGCTAGTACTGCGGGAGAGGACAGAATAGTCGGCAAAACCAAAGCCAAATGAGTAAATCTTCGCCTATTCAGCATCCAACACTCCTATGCTCTTCAACAAGAATGCCAGCTCCACCGGGCTTTTAACCTCTAATTTTTCCAACAAATGGCTTCTGTGCATCTTCACGGTTCTTTCCGCAATATCCAATTCGTAAGCAATTACCTTGTTGAGTTTTCCTTGAGCCACCCCGACACAGACTTGCTTTTCCCGCGGAGTGAGGCTTTCATAAAGTTCAAGAAGTTTTTTCTTCTCGCAATTAGACGTAAAGTTCTTCATTGATGCAGTTACGGCCTTCTTCACGGCTGCCTGCAGTTCCTCGGAAGTGACATTCTTCTCCAAGAAATCTGCAGCTCCTCTGCGGAAGGCATGAATCGCCATCGACATATCTCCGTGGCCGGACAAAAAGATAACCGGAAGCTCTACGTGTTCTTCGCTCAGCTTTAACTGGAGTTCCATTCCGGTCATTCCCGGCATCCGTATATCCAGCAAAATACAGCCGGGTACTGAAACATCATCGTTGTCTAAAAAACTCTGGGCGCTCTCATAAGTCTGCGTACACCATCCGGCCATTGTCAGAAGAAAGGCAGTGGATTCTCGTGCCTCTTCGTCATCATCTATTATTCTTACGATCGGCTCCATCATCACTCCTTTTTTCTATTACAAACGCAGCGCAAATTCCCTGCGGTTCTATTTGACTGAAACTCAAAGAGGCACCATGAGAGTCGCATAGTCCTCGAACCAAAGATAATCCAATTCCCAGCCCGTCATCTTTAACGCTGTCGCCCATCTGCCTAAGTCTAAGAAATTCTTTTGGAGAAAGTTTCGGTCCGTTGTCTCTAACGCTCACCCTCCAGCACTTCCCTTCATCTTCGATAGACAAAACAATCTGCGGATCTTTGACTTTTTTCACCTCAGAGCAAGCGTTTTTCAACAAATTGACCATAATCAGCTCCAGCTCAAGAGGCTGGCCGTACACTTCAGCCTTGACAGGAACCTTCAGCCGGATCGGAATATCAGCAAATGCCGAGCCCTTCGCGCTAGTCAACGCTCTCTTAGCGATTTCAGCTAAATCTACTAGTTCAAACTGCCCTCTTTTATTTTTAGCGTAGGATCGAACTCGGCCGACAATATCGGCTATTCGTTTTGTGTTTTTCTCGATGTGCTGTATAGCCTCCGAGCTTACCTTATCCAGCCTTTCCTGTTTATTCATGTACATCTTCAGGCCACTTGTGAAATTACCGATTGCCAACAACGGCTGCTGGAGCTCATGAGCCAACATTCCTGACATTTGAGAAATTACGCCGAATTTTTCCATTTGAGCCAATTGTTTCCCTTTTTCCCTTGCATCTCTTTCAGCTCTGATTTTTTCTTTGAGGGCTGCTTTGAGCTGACGAGTTCTCCAAGCTACGGCAGAACGCAAGTAAATCTCATTGATAATTAAGATGAGAACGATGCCCGCAACAATCAAAATCACATTCTTAAAGCGCTGCCAAAGTGCTGGGAGCGACTGCTCCTTGAGATAAGAATAAGGCCCAATCTTGAGATCCTGATAAAGCTGGTTAACCTTAGAGAACTTCTGGCTGATGGTCCATTCGCTGTTATTAATGCTCGGCATGGAAAGAAGTGCCGAAGTCACTTCCCAAACAAGTTTCGGATCTGTATTTTCTTCCGTAGACAAAACGATTCCGGGGTACAGTTCCGTTGAGTGAGAACACTTCAGAGACTCCTTGCTTTTGGGTGAAATGATTTTGAAATCTTCCGTACTTACCAAACCTTCCTTCTCCAGCTTTTCTAGCAAGCATGCGGAAAAGACCCCGACATCGGCTTTTCCTGCCGCAAGAATTGCCAAAGAATCCGGAAACTGGAAATGAGAAAAAATAACTTTCGAGAAAAAATTATCCGGATCGAATCCCTCTTTGACAATCTCGTGAGTACCGATCAGCCATCCGTCGAATGAATTAGGCTGAGAAGCAACAGCTACCTTTCCTTTCAGAGATGAAATGTCTTTTAAATCGTCGCGAAATTTCCGTGCAACAAAAACGCTGCCGACGGATTCGGAAGGATTATCTGAGAACACGCTTTTTGAGGTAACCACGTGGTTGTAGCCTAAAACTTGATGAAGCTCTTGAAAGGTTCCTGCCGAAGAAAAAACAAAATCTGCTTTTGACTGTTCAACGGAAGCCATGGGTTTCAATGTATTAAGGTGAACTAAACTCCAGCGAATCTGAGGGAATTTTTGCTTAAGATATTCCACTGTCGGCAGGATCAGTTCCCGCTCCACTTCCGGATTAAAAGAGTCCAGCAAACCAATGGAGACAACTGCTCCCGGCTCTTTTTCTGCGTGTGCAGGCACAAAAGAAAGAGCAAGCAGCAACAAGATCGCTGGGATATATCGAATAATTCTTTTCATCATTATTCGAGATTACCACCAAGAAATATTTTTTGAATTGCTGATAACCCAACCAAAAATGAAGTTTCGCGTATATTTTCTTCTCGCAATTGCCGGCTGTTAAAGACCATAATGGTGAGTTTTCAGACTACATCCTTTAAAACACCTTCAGAATAAAAAGAATATTGTGGAGTTAAAAAATGCCTGTTGTTACTACAATTGAAGACAAGACCGCTCGACTCTCTATCCAGCGTCCGGCCAAAAGAAACACTCTCGATATCGAGATGTGCAATGAATTAAAAAAACAGCTCTTGGAATGCAACGAAGACAATGCCGTTCGATCGATTGTCATTTCAGGTGAAACGAATGTGTTCTGCGCCGGTCTAGACATTGATGAGATGCTCAACAAGCCCCAAGAAATCCTAAAAGCCTTCCAGGAAGTGATCGATGCATTGGACTATGTCGAGAAACCGATACTGGCGGCTGTGACAGGTCCTGCCGTCGCTGAAGGCGTCGCGCTTCTTTATCACTGCGATTTAGTGTTCTGCGGCGAACACGCCTTATTTGCCCTGCCGAATATTGCTCTCGGTAAAACACCGCTATACGGCATCAGCCTTCTCTCAGTGAAGAGTGCGGGATACAAACTTGCAGCACAGAAGATTCTTCTGTCTGAACCTATCAGTCCTTCCGAGGCGATTGCAATGGGCATCATCAATCATGTCCTCGAAGACGACAAAGTTCTTCCTCAGACTTTCTTGGCAGCAACCCGCTTAGGCAATCTTCCTCCTAAAGCACTGAATGCTACAAAACGTCTTTTGAAAGCAGCCTACTTGTCGGGAACAAAGGAACAAAAAGAGCTTGAACAGGAAACTTTTGACCAATTGGTTGACGGCGCAGAAATGAAAGAAGCCTTCAACGCATTTATGGAAAAAAGAAAACCAAATTTTGATTAAGCCGTAGAAGCAGGAAGAAATTAGGCCGTTTTCTCAATCGAGATTACGGCCTATTTGTTGAACTATTTTTTGCTCATTAATTCTTGTCAGGCACCTGCTGACGAACATGAGGAAGAACATCTCTGTTCGGAACCGCAGTATTTTCCTCGTCAGGCCTGTCAACCGGCTGCGGTCTGCCGTCCGGTCCGATAGCTACGTAGACCAGCTGAGCTTCGGTCACTTTCACAATCTTATGATTGTCTTTGTGAAGTCTTTCTGCAAAAACTTCTACGTCAACGGTGACGGAGGTTCGGCCTACTTTCAGGATTCTTCCGTAGAAAGAGACAACGTCACCGACCCATACCGGCTCTTTGAAAACGAAGTTGGTTACCGCAACGGTCGTGCATCTGCAGCGTGCTCTGCGGGCTGCAACGGAAGCTCCGGCCAAGTCAACCTGGCTCATAATCCAGCCGCCGAAAACGTCGCCATACTGATTGGTATCAGGCGGCATCGGCATCACTCTGAAAGTTACATCGCAATCAGGAAGTGACGGAACTTGATTGTCTTTTTTATTTGAATTGTCTGCCATAAGTCCTCCAAAATTTAGCTTTTGGATTTTAGCCTTCATTGATAGTCAAAATGTATACTTTAGACCTAGATTTAAATTAGATGGGAAATGCGACTATGCCTATGATCGAGATAAAAAATGTCAGCAAGTGGTACGGAGACTTTCAGGTTCTCCGCAATTGCTCCACATCGGTCGAAAAAGGCGAAGTTGTCGTTATCTGCGGGCCTTCCGGCTCCGGAAAATCCACCCTGATTAAGACCGTCAACGCCCTTGAGCCGTTCCAAAGCGGCAGCATTTTCGTAAATGGAGTCGATGTCGGTGCTCCTAGTGTTGATCTGCCTAAACTTCGATCTCACGTCGGCATGGTTTTCCAACATTTCGAACTCTTTCCCCATTTGACCATTTGCGACAACCTTACTCTTGCGCAAATGAAGGTTCTGAAAAGAACTCGTGATGAAGCCATTGAAAGAGGATTAAAACTGCTTGATCGAGTCGGTCTCGCCAAGCACGCCCATAAATTTCCAATGCAGCTGTCCGGTGGTCAGCAGCAGCGAGTCGCCATTGCTCGAGCTCTAGCAATGGATCCGATCTGCATGCTCTTTGACGAACCGACTTCCGCTCTCGACCCGGAAATGATTAACGAAGTGTTGGATGTTATGGTTGAACTGGCAAAAGAAGGCATGACCATGATGGTAGTGACTCATGAAATGGGCTTTGCACGTAAAGTTGCAGATAAAGTCGTTTTCATGGATGCAGGCGAAATTGTTGAAGAAGCTCCGAAAGAAGAATTCTTCTCTACCCCGAGAAGCGAGAGAGCACAGGCTTTCTTAGCAAAAATTCTCAATCATTGATTGTCTTTTGACTCGGCTCCGGGATAAAGTTTGTCCAAGCTTTTTGTTAATGCTCAAGCTCAAAAAAATGAGCCTCAGTTTTCAAGTTTTTTTACTAAGTTAAGAGGTCCCTAAGGAGACTTCTTTTCCTCCCGACTATAATTCATCCTTAACCTATTTTTTTCGAAATAAAATGAACGGAACCTCTTCAACAAAAGGGATCTTCGAACTCGGCAAAGCAGTTCTTCAAGCTGAAGCTCAAGCCATCTGTCATCTCTCTGACACTCTCAATGAAAACTTCATTAAAGCTGTTCAAATCCTCTTAGCCTGTAAGGGGCGCGTCGTTGTCAGCGGGGTCGGCAAGAGCGGCCATATTGCCCGCAAGATTGCTGCGACTCTAGCCTCCACCGGTACACCGGCATTTTTTGTTCATGCCGCTGAAGCCGCCCACGGCGACTTGGGAATGATCACCAAAGAAGATGTTGTCATTGCTATTTCGTACTCAGGTTCGAGTTCGGAACTTTTGGCGATTGTTCCGACGATTGTTCGAGAGGGCACTCCAATCATCGCCATTACCGGTTCCGATTCAAATCCGTTAGCCAATCATGCAACGGTTAACCTGAATATTCATGTTGAACGTGAAGCCTGTCCGCTGAATTTGGCACCTACCTCTTCCACTACCGTAACCTTGGCTCTCGGGGATGCCTTGGCCGTCGCCTGCTTAGACGCTAAAGGCTTCGGACCAGAAGATTTTGCAAGATCTCATCCGGGCGGAGCTTTGGGACGCCGATTACTCACACACGTCAAGGATGTGATGAGAACGGGAGACGATCTTCCGGTTGTTAAAGACAGTGCCTCCGTCCTCGATGCGGTAAAAGAAATTACGCGCAAGAAGATTGGCATGACTGCTATCACCAATGATGCCAATGAAGTCGTCGGAATTTTCACTGAAGGCGACTTAAGAAGACTCATTGAAAAGGTCGGCGATATTCGTCCAATCTCTATCGCCTCAGTGATGACTAAACATCCGTCTACAACAACCGCAGATGCTTTGGCAATGGAAGCTGCCAAAGTCCTTGAAACAACCCTGCGCAACCAACTTCTGGTTGTAGATAAAGACAACAAGCTTATCGGCGCCCTCCATATTCACGATCTCATGACTGCAAAGGTGATCTAATGGAAATCCAAGAAATTGCTAAACAGGTAAAGCTAGTTATTCTTGATGTCGACGGCGTCTTGAGCGACGGCTGCATCAATATCAGCGGAGACGGAGAGCTTTTTAAATCTTTCTTTGTACGTGACGGATTGGGAATTAAATTTCTTCAAGACGCCGGCATTGCGGTGGCTATTTGTACCGGCCGCACTTCCGATATCGTCGAAGAAAGAGCAAGAGAGCTCGGCATCAAGCTCGTCATGCAGGGCGAGAAAGACAAACGGGTCGGGTTTACCAACATCTGCATCCAGGCCAATGTTGAACCGCAAAATGTTGCCTACATGGGCGACGATATTCCGGACCTCTGCTTGTTCCCGTTAGTCGGTTTAGCATGTGCTCCGTGTGATGCCGCACCAATCGCGTTATCGAAAGCGACTTGGGTCTCCAAATATCCGGGCGGCAGAGGGGCAGTTCGCGAATTAGCCGAATTTATTCTAAACTCACAGGATAAGTTTGCTTCCGTTGTTCAAAAACGCTTTGGGATTGAAATCTAGTTAATGAGAGATCGTCTTACTTCCATCATCGCTGTCGCACTCCTGCTTACCTTGGTAGGCATGAGCTATTGGTATTCCGTTAAAGCAGAAATGGAAGGCCAAGGGCATCTCTCCGATCTAAATTCTCCGGACTTTATCGCTCACGATATTACGGTGACCAAATTTGATAAATCCGGGGAAGCTTCTTATAAAGTATTTGCTAAAAGAATAGATCACTATTCTGACGGCCATGCCACAGCTGAATTTCCCGAGTACTATTCCCTCAACCCAAACGAGCCTCAGGTAACGGCCCGTTCTGATTCCGGCGAAATGGTCTCCGGCGGAGAAACACTTCATTTCTATAACAATGTTGATATCCGTCAGCAAGCACACGGCGACAAGCCTGCGAGCCGTTTAGAAACAAGCCAGCTTGACGCCTACCCTGATGAAGATGTTTACTCTTCTGACAAACCGGTCACTCTGACCAGAGGAAGCGACGTTTCCAGAGGCATCGGAATGGACTTTGACAATGTTGAACGTACTTTCAAACTGCGTTCAAGGGTTCAAAGTGAATTTATGCCCCGCTCTATTCAATCCGGTCTGAATAAGAACGAAAACCAAACTTCGGGAAACGCTCAGTAACTCTTGCCGGTTCATATCTGCAACAACAAATCGAGAGAAGTCTTTTCTACCAACTTTTCAAAAAGAAATTACAATAGACAAGATTTACGAGAATTGGACAACTATATAAAGCCACTAAAATGAACTTCCAGCGTATTAGTTTTGCCGTAGCCCTAACTCTAATGCTCCCGATGATATCTTTTGCAGAATCGGGAGACTCTGACAAACCCGTACAGATATTCTCTGACAAGTTCGATGGGGACGATGTTAAGCAAGTGGCTATCTACACAGGCAACGTGGCAGTTCACCAAGGCACTTTAGAGATTCATGGTGCTAAGCTTGTCTTGTCCATTGACCCTCAAGGCTTCCGTCATGCTGTTATGACCCCGGAAAAAGGGAAGCTGGTCCGGTTTAAACAAAGACGCGATCAGCAGACGCCCGGCGTAGAAGAATGGATGCACGGAGAGGGAGATAAGCTTACTTATAACGAAAAATCTAATCAGTTGATTCTCACCAACAACGCCGAAGTCTTCAGAACAGAAAACGGAGTACTCAAAGATCGCAGCCGCGGTGTCCGCATTGTCTACAACATGACAAACTCCACCGCAGATATTACCGGCGACAAGTCCCGCGGTTCTGCCGGCCGTGTAAGCACGGTCATTGCTCCGAGAGACTCTTCTGCCAGCCCAGCTCGCTCCAAAGGCGTTGAACTTGAACGTAACACGAGAATTACTCAATGACGGAAGAACGTAAAGATGACGACACCCGCAGTGTCCTAGAAGCTGTCAATTTAAAAAAGATTTACGGCAACCGTACTGTTGTTAAAGACGTCTCCATCAGCGTTAAGAGCGGTGAAGTCGTAGGACTTTTGGGCCCGAACGGCGCAGGCAAAACCACCACCTTTTACATGATTGTCGGTCTTGTCTCTACCAATGGCGGTTCTATCCTCTTAAACGGCAAGTCTATTCAGCATTTGCCGATTTATAAGAGATCCAGACTCGGGGTGACATATCTTCCTCAGGAAAACAGCGTATTCCGTTCACTAACTGTGGAAGAAAACATCCAGGCTATTTTGGAACTTCAAGTCAATCCGGACGGTTCCAAGCTGAGTTCTAAGGAAATTAAAGAAGAATTAGAAAAGCTTCTCAATGAACTTCAGATTGTTAACATCCGCAAGAGTATTGCTTCCACTGTTTCCGGAGGTGAAAGAAGAAGAACGGAAATTGCACGTGCTTTGGCAGCTAGACCGCGCTTTATTCTGCTGGATGAACCTTTTGCCGGTGTCGACCCAATTGCCGTTATTGAAATTCAGAGAATCGTCCACTTCCTCAAAGAAAGAGGCATTGGCGTTCTTATCACTGACCATAACGTCCGTGAAACTTTGGGCATATGCGATCACGCTTACATTATCAGCGACGGTACCGTCTTAGCCTCCGGCAAACCTGAAGCCATTATCGAAAACGAACTTGTCCGTAAAGCTTACTTAGGCAAGAATTTCCGTATGTAAATCATGCAGATCGGTCTATCTTTAAAGCAGACTCAAAAACTTGCGCTAACTCCGCAGTTGCAGCAGGCTTTAAAGATTCTTCAGCTGCCTACGCAGGAACTTATCCAGGAGATTTCCACTCAGCTCCAAGAAAATCCTTTTCTTACGGCAGAAGAAAGTTCCTCCGAGGAACAAGAAGCAGAAAGGGAAGACAAAGGAGAACTGCTTTGGGAGTCCGGATTTCGAGCCGAGGTTGAGGAGGAAGATTGGGATTGGGAAGAGGCTCCTCAGTCTCTGACCTCCTATCTTCTGGAACAGCTGTCCTGCTTAAAAATCACTCTTGAGGAAAGTCTGAGAGTTCAATGGATTATCGGCGCCTTAGATTCCCGAGGACTGCTGACAGAAAGTATTGAAGGAATCAAAGACTCTTTTCCGGCAGAGAACAATTTTTCGCTCGAAGATTGGAAAAATTCTCTCCATCTTCTTCAGACCTTTGATCCTGCCGGTATAGGAGCAAAAGATTGCCTGGAAGTACTTTCTCTTCAAATCAACGGCCTTCTGCTTCGCAAAGAGATTGAAAAAAACACGGCTGATTTAGCTCTTCGCATCATTGAAAGCCATCTTGAACAGGTCGCAAAACGTCAGCTAGAGAAGCTAAAGAAGACCTTAGACTGCAATGAACAGGAGCTCGAAGAAGCTTTGTATGTTATTTCGCATCTTGACCCTCGGCCAACTTCTCGATTTTCTAACCCTGAGATCAATTTTGTTCTCCCCGAAATCAAAGTTGAAAAGGTCAAAGGGGAGTGGAAACCGAAACTAATTCGAAATGCTCCAAAAATTTCTCTGAACCGAATGTATGCAGATGCTTTTTCCAGCACGCAAACTGAAAGAGACACCAAAATTTGGCAAGGGCGTTTAGAAGAAGCCCGACAATTTATTAAAAGCGTTGAGCAAAGACAAACCACATTGCTTAACGTTTCCGAACTCATTGTTAATCGGCAGAGAGATTTCTTTGAAACCGGCCCGGAAAAACTCAAACCTTTGGTGCTTCGAGAAATCGCCGATGAGTTAGGAATTCATGAATCAACCGTCTCCCGTATTACAACAGGGAAATATTTAATTTGTTCCCGCGGAACTTTTGAACTGAAATACTTTTTTTCTTCATCGCACTTTACCGCGGGAAAATCTGATGAAGAAGTTTCGGCTTCGGCTATTAAAGCTGAGCTGAAGAAGATAATTCTCGGGGAAAACCCATTAAAGCCCTTGTCTGATGCCAAACTTTCTCAGCTCCTAGAGCAGAAGGGGTTTACAGTGGCCCGCAGAACCGTTGCGAAATATAGAGAAGCACTCGGTTTGCCCCCTGCGTCGCTAAGAAAACGATGCCAATGAATTAGAATAAAGTTCGACCATATTGAGTCCGTAAAATGATTAAACTTTGTGCCCTTTTAAAACCCGAAAATATTCTTCTGGGTATATCTGCCTCAAGTAAAAAAAGAATTCTTGAGTTAGGAGCCCAGACTTTAAGCCTGCTCTACAACCTGGACAAAAAAGCAATTTTTGACGGTTTAAATGCACGTGAACGTTTAGGTTCCACTTATTTAGGTTATGGACTAGCGGTACCTCACTGCCGGATGAAAGACCTGGATCAGCCACGGGCTCTGTTTATTCGATTAAATGATCGTCTCGAAAACAGTCCCGAATCCGAACCAATCGAAGCCTTCTTTTTTCTGCTCGTTCCCGAAGAAGCAACGGACGAACATCTTCAGATCCTTGCTCAAATCTCAGAAATTTTCTCTGACGAAAAAGAAAGAGAGAAACTGAAGGAAGCATCCACCGTTGCTGAATTTGCGGAAGAAATCGATAAATGGTGTGCTCAGCATCCCGACCAAGAACAATAGGAGCGTAAGCAGGCTATGGCTACATATGAAGAACTAATCAAACTTTGCAGCAAAAAATTCAAGCTCCAATGGCTTTACGGTAAGAATCAAAACGGAAGAAACTTTCTTTCAGACGCCCAAAGCTCTCATTATCCTTCTTTGTATGTCGGGTTCCTTAACATCATCCACCCAGAGCGTCTTCACATTATCGGCGCGCCCGAGGTCGCCTTCCTACAAGGCCTTTCAGTTCCGGACAGACTAGGCATCGTTCAGCAATTCAGAAAAAACAATAGCCTCGGTTTTGTTATCTGTAAGGATTTAGAGCTCCCTGAAGACTTTGTACGAGCTGTCATTGAAGAAAACATTCCTTTCTTCACTTCTGATGCATGTGCAGAGGACACCTTAACGAATATCCGCCACAACATGGTTCGTTTGGCGGCTCCTTCGTGCTCTATGCATGGCGTGTTCATGGATGTGTTCGGGATAGGCGTTCTAATGACCGGACAGAGCGGCATCGGTAAAAGCGAATTGGGTTTGGAACTAGTCACTCGAGGCCACGGTCTCGTGGCAGATGATGTTGTGGACTTTATTCAAAGAGGACCTAATCAGATTGAAGGTTCTGCTCCTGCTCTGCTGGCCAACTTGTTAGAAGTTCGCGGAATCGGTCTTCTCGATGTCAAAACCATCTTCGGAGAAACCTCCGTCAGAAGAAAGATGAAGCTTGATCTGGTGGCTGAATTAAAACAGTTCGAGCAAGGCGAACTAATGGATCGTCTGCCGGAAACCGAGCTATATACAG
>NZ_CABSJB010000048.1:0-16398 GCF_902477955.1 uncultured Turicimonas sp.
ACCGCGGTCACAAGAAACCAGTTCTCTTGTGCGACGAATGCCACGAATTCAGAGAGCTTAAGGTTCCTTAATTAGATACCGGAGAGGGCCGGCAAACCAAGAAACCCTCATTACCACTTAACTTCAAATCAAAGGTTTTGTTATGAAACAGTTAACATTGGCCGTTTTAGCTGCCTTTGCAATTGCAGGTACATGCTCTGCAGCCGTCAAAGACGGTACATACACAAAGACTGTCACCGGGCACAATGCACCGATTACCGTGACCGTTGATATCAAAGGCGGCAAAATTGCTTCCATCGCAACTAAAGACCTGGAAAGCCCGGGCGTCGGTAAAGTTGCTATCAAGAAACTCGAAGACAGCGTTATCAAGAACCAGTCTACAAACATTGATATCGTTTCCGGTGCTTCCGTAACAAGCTTCCAGCTTCTCGGCGCCATTAAGGACTGCTTGAAGCAAGCAGGCGCTGAAAAGGGCGATTTCAACAAGCGCATTACAGACGCTAACAAGGCTCCCGTCACAGAACGTGCTGACGTCGTTATCGTCGGAGGCGGCGGAGCAGGTTTGGCCAGTGCGGTTTCTGCTTTGGAACACGGTGCTAAGGTTATCATCATCGAAAAACTCGGCTTCTTGGGCGGTTCCACTAATGTCTGCGGCGGTGCATTGAACGCCTCCGGCACAAAGTATCAGAAAGCTTTGGGCATCGAAGACAATCCTCAGAAGCATTTCGAACAAACTATGAAGGGCGGTCACAACGTCAGCGACCCGAAACTGGTTAAAGTTCTTGCTGACAATGCTCCTTCCGCTCTCTTGTGGCTTGAAGGCATGGGATTGAAGTTCAATCCTAAAGTCGGCGCAGCTACCGGTGCGCTTTATCAAAGAAGCCACTATCCAAATCCTGCCGGCGGCAACACTTATGTTGTTACCCTCGAAAAACAATTGGCTAAGTACGGTCCTGATAGAGTCAAAGTATTCTTGGAAACTTCGGCTACAGAACTCATCATGAAAGACGGCAGAGTTGTCGGTGTTAAGGCTAAACACAAAGGTCAAGACGTCACAGCCATGGCTGATAAAGGCGTTATCGTTACGACAGGCGGTTTCGGTTCCAACGTTGAATTCCGTCAGAAAGTCAACACAGGTGTTTGGAAAGAAGCTGACCTCGGTAAAGAAATCGGCTGCTCTAACATTGGCGTTGCTGCTCAGGGCCAAGGCCTTCAGTTAGCAGAGAAAGCCGGTGCTGAATTGATTGGCTTGTCTGATATTCAGGTTCACCCGAACGGATCTCCGGGAACCGGCTTGATGCTTGACATCAAGACCTCCGGCAGAAACCGTCTCTTCATCAACACCAACGGAGACCGTTTCGTTAACGAAGGTGCAGCCAGAGACGTATTGTCCAAAGCCGTGTTCGCACAGCCGGGTTCTACATACTGGTTGGTGCAGAACAAGCTCAGATATCCAGACGAAAACGCTATTGACTTGTTAAGCGGACGCACCATGAGAGACATGCTTGCTCAGGGCCGCGTCAAGAAAGCTGCAAATCTTGATGAATTAGCCAAGATCATCAACGTTGATCCGGCAAGATTGAAAGCTGCTATCGAGTCTTACAACCAAGTTGCACGCCACGAAGTTGAACAAGATAAATTCGGCTTCAAAGCAACCCATACTGATGACAGACCAATGGTTGAAGGACCATGGTACGTCGCCAGAAAAGTTCCGACCATCCACCACACCATGGGCGGTATCCACATTGACACAGGAGCTCACGCTGTCAATGCTAAGGGTGAAGTTATTCCGGGACTTTATGCTGCCGGTGAAGTCACGGGCGGTATTCACGGTGCAAACCGTTTAGGCGGTAATGCTGTAGCTGATTTGATGGTATTCGGAAGAATTGCCGGAGCAAACGCAGCTCAAGCAAAGTAGTAAGTTTGGGTTTTTATTTTAGTTCTCCTTGATTTTCAGGCTCTTGTCATTCGATCAGAGCCCTTTTTTTAGGCGTTCGCATGAGAGGAAGAAATGAAGAAAATCATTAATGGATTTTTGACGGTTTTCTTGATTTTTGCCTGTCAAATCGTGCTGGCCGAGCCTTTCAAGATTTACGGAGCTGACTTTACCGGCGATGAAAAAGGTTCCGAGTTTTACGAGAAGACCATCGCCGCAATTCAGAAGGCAGTCTACCCGAGAGAGGTCTCGACTTATTCGACGGACTGGAGAGGGTTGGATCATGCGATTTCGCATAAAGAGGCTGATCTCGTGATTGCCGGAGCGGCTGCCTACCGCAGAAATATTCATTCAGGGCTTAGAGATTTGCTGACTTCCACTGCACCGCTAAGCCCGGATCCTGATCATGTGATGGGTTCCGTGATTTACGTCCTGGCGCAAGATGACCGAATATTTTCTTTGAAAGATTTAAAAGGAAAGATTCTCGGTACGAATAAGCAGGGAGCTTACCGAGGCGAGCTGACGGTTCTCAAAGAGCTTTATGACCAGGGATACGACCCATATCATTTTTTCAGCAAGACCTTATATCTCGGAGATGATGTCAAGGCTCGTTTAAAAGCGCTGGAAGAAGGCCGAGTGGATGCTATCGTGCTCTATGCTTGCTTTGCAGAAAATAAAAGAGCAAAAGGCGAGCCTGATCCGACAGAGCACTTGCGTGTAATCAACGAAAAGAGAAATCCATACAGTGCGTGCGTGACAAGCACACCTTTGTATCCGGGCTTCAGTATTTTGATTCCGCCGCATCTGGACGTGACAACGGTCAACAAGATCTACACGGAACTTGAAAAGGCGAATAAAACGATGCCTAAAGGCTACGAATGGAAAATAGCCAGTGACTTCACGTTGATTGACAATCTATACAGAGACTTGAAGATAGGTCCTTTTGCGCATTTAAATTCTCAGACGATGCAAGAATTTTTTGAGAAATACAAAAACTACTTCTTCATTGGTCTGTTGGCGGTACTTTTTTATATTTACCACAGCATCCGAATCACTTTCTTGGTTCGCAGACGTACACAACAGCTGCAGAATTCTTTTGACCGGGAAAGACAGCTCAAAGACAGAATACAAACCATTGACGGGAAATATCAGGCGTTCAGGAGCAAACAGGAAGTCTCTCAGCTTTGTTCTGCGGTAGCTCATGATATGTCGCAGCCGTTGTCTTCGATTTTGCTTTTTGCAGATACCCTAAAGCAGATGCTTTCTAAAAAAGAAAAAGATTTATCGGTCGATTTCTCTAAAGAACTAGGGGCCATTTCTAAGATAGAAATGCGGGCGGAGAAGCTTAATAGCATCGTTCAACTCGTCAGAGAGTTTGCTAAAGGAGAAACGGTTCTGGAGCACAAGAGCCTTAACAAAGTTATCGGCAGCACAATAGCGGACTTCTTTGCTTTGCATTCCGTAGATCAAACAATTCTGACTTACCAATTGCCGAAAAAAGATTTGGAAGTCTATTGCTCCTCGGACCAGCTGGAGTTGGCAGTAATGAATCTGCTGAAAAACAGTCTCAGAGCAGCCCAATCAGGATTAACGACGCATGTCTTTTTAACCTTGGAAGAGAAAGACTATCGGGCCGTACTGAAGATTTGGGACACTGGTCCGAAAATATCAGAGGAAACTTTAGAAGCCATCCGAGAAAAAACAAGAGGCCGGACCACGATTCAAAAAGGCGGCTTGGGCTTAGGACTAGGCATTGTGAGGTCGATTGTTTCGCTTCATTCAGGAACCATATCTTTTGAAATCAGTCCGTTGGGAGGTCTGGTAGTGGTAGTTGAATTGCCGTTAAGTAAGGTGAATGGAGATGAGTAATTCTTTTGCAAAAGAAGACTGTCTAATTCGTATTCTTGATGATGACCAAGAACTTTTAGAAGCTTTGGAATTTGCCTTAACAAATAAAGGCTGGGCGTGTGAATGCTATTCGGATGCGGAGACGTTTTTTAAAGAACTGGATCCTCAGCAGCCGGGATGTTTGCTGCTGGATATTCAGATGCCGGAAATGGACGGGTTGGAAGTGCAAAGGAAACTGGAAAAACTCGGCAATGGCCTGACGATTATTTTTATGAGCAATTACGGGACTCTGGACACTGCAGTGAAGGCATTCCGCGGCGGGGCTTTTGATTTTTTCAAGAAGCCTATTGTTCCCGATGAACTGTTTGCCGCAATAGAGCGAGGCGTCTGTAAGGACCGAGCCCGATTAGAAGCAAAATTTGAGAGTTCTCCGGCTGGAAAATTGGAAAAACTAACGGATAGAGAAAGACAAGTAGCCGGTGATTTAGCTCAAGGACTGCCGTCTTCGCTGATTTCGGAGCATTTAGGAATTAGTGAAAGAACGCTGGAAAGACACCGTCAAAATATCTTGAAAAAATTTGATGCCCTTACTCTTCAGGAGTTCAGAGAAGAGTACGGCAGAATCAAAAAATAATCTGAATCAATCACAAATGAATACGCGGATACGAGAACTGACTTCTCGTATCCGCGACACCAGGAAAAACTAGATTTCTCTAGTCAATCATTACTTCAACGGAGTTTCCTGAGCGACGTTCGCACCGGCGATGCGGCCGAATACCATAGATTCTGCGTTGTTGCAGGCACCTTGGTAGATCGGACCCCACATAGAACCAAGTTCACCGGCTACGTAAAGACGCGGAATTGGATTGCCGAAAGCATCCAAAACCTGGCCCTTAACGTTCTTTCTTGGACCGCCCTGTGTATTGACCAAGGTTGGATAGAGTTCAACAGCGTAGAAAGGACCGTTTTCGATTGGAGCAGAAATTTCAGGGCCATCGAAGGTGTAAGAGCCTTTGCCTTTGGCGCGGATTGGACGACCGAATTCGGTGTCTTTACCGGCTTTGACGTCTGTATTCCATTTTTCGACAGTCTTCTCTAACTGACCTTCAGGAAGGTTGAGCATCTTGCCCAATTCTGCGATGGAGTTGGCTTTCTTAAGAAGACCCATTTCAACTTCTTTGCTGAGATCTTTGGACCAACGATGCCCTTCTCTGTTGATGGCGTAGCCGGAACCTAAGCTGGAGCCCATCGGTCCTTTGTCTGCGGTGGCCTGGTCGAAAATGAGGTAGCAAGGAATTCTCGGATAGCAATGGCGGACTGCATCCAAGTGAGAAGCAACGTACATCTGGCAGTGGCCGTCAACTTTTTCGCTGCTGAAGCGTTTGCCGTCTTGGTCGACCCAGATATAACCGGCGCCTTTCGGAGAAATAGAAACGCTTGTCTTATAACCCGGATAACGAACGCCGAGGAATGCAGAATAAGCGTTCATATGCCAGAGTTTTGCGCCCATGGACTGTGCCAAACGAAGGCCGTCGCCGGTGTTCCCCGGATTACCGATAGCGCCGATTCCATAGCCCATTGTGTAGTTCTGCAGAGATTCCGGATCGAACTCGTATCCGCCGGTTGCAAGAACAACTCCTTTCTTAGCCTTGATATTTTGTTTTTGGCCGTTTTTCTGAACTTCAACACCAACTACTTCGTCACCGTCTCTGATAATGGCTACGACAGGAGTGGAGAGCATGGTGCGGATGCCGCGTTTTTCAACAGCGCCTTTCAAGAGATCGAAGAGGCAGTCACCGCTTCCTTTCTTAGGACCGCCTTTCTGACCGCGAATACGATATCTCTTGATGGTGTCTGCACCTTCGAGGTTTTTGAAGCCGGAGTAACCGTAAACGAACATGCCGACATTATCACCAAGACCAGTGAGCCAATCGCGGAGTTCAGCTGTTCCTTTGCAAAATGCGTCGAGAAGCTGTTCATCCATTTCAGCGTGGCAGTACTGATAGCTGCCGGCCAGATACTTACGAGCCTGATTGATGTCATCAGGAATCATAAAGCCGCCAGCAGAAACGGCTGTGTTTCCGCCGGGAGCGTCCATTTTTTCGATGATAAGGACCTTGCTGCCGGCATCATGAGCTGTAATAGCAGCGGATGCGCCGGCTCCGCCGAACCCGATCACGACTACGTCGGCTTCATCATCCCATTTTGTATCCGGAGTCAAAGCTTTGGCAGAAGCAGAGGCGACAGAACCGATTGCGAAAGCAGAAGCAACAGATCCTTTGAGGAATTGTCTTTTGGTGATATTCATGTGAAATACTCCAAAGATTGAGAAGTTGTTTTTATAAAAAGAGTTGATTGAGAGACCAAAAACCCATCTCTGAAGAAGAGTCTAGGAATAAAACTACGCGCGTAGTAACGGAATTGAGTTGGGTATAAACGCTTAGGCTTTGAACGCAGATAAGGTGAGACGACTCCTCCTTATGCCGAGTTAAATATTATGCCGAGCAGCTTTTGATTGCCCTTGAAATTTCAATTAAGAGCTTAATTTTCTCGGCATAATATTTGAAGGCAGTGGACGGTTTCCATTCTGACCTCGCTTGAAAAGGTGAACGGAAAATATAGAGGATATCTTCGCTAACCGACTGCAGATGCATTTCTCTCCCCTGATTATCAAGCCCTGCCTCTTGATATGAAAATTCGAAACCTATGCATTCCCTGATTACCAGGGTATTTCCACCACCATTGTTTATGCTTTGATTAATAACCGAGTCATAAAATGGCTAATCTACAAGTTGGTTCATGACTTTTCACAGGAGGAAAAACAGTTGCCTATTTATTTTTGCTTTTCGGCTGCAGAATACTTTGGCCTAATGCAATAATGCTTAATAACTGAAGATGTTTGCAAGGAAGGAGCGAAGGAAGCCATGCTTACAAAATATGTACTTTTCATCTTGTCATTTCTCCTGGCCGTTCCATTGTCTTACGGATATGATCTTCCAAAAGTAGAATTTGATGGAGCCCTCGTCAATAATCTCAGTTCGGATTGGAAGCAAAGAAAACTCAATTTTGATGGCTTAATCAAAATGACCCCGCGCCAAAGGGAAGCCTGCAGGCAAAGATGTTGGACGGTAATGTATATGGATAGACGAGGCCGGACGCTGATTCTCCAGGAAGGTCTTCCAGAGCAAGTTGATCAAGAATTTATTAATGTTATCAATAGGTTACCACCTGCTAAAGAAGCACAGTTTTACAAGGATTGCGTGGACTTCAGAAATGAGCTGTACCGACAAAACAAGCTCCCAGGAGTAGAGGTGATTGCGTTAAGTGGGAAGACGGTCCATATTAAGCCACAATTTCATTGCTCCTTGTATCGAAATAAAGAGATTCACAGAGAGGACATAGCAGATGTTGCTGAGCTCACATGCTATAACACGGAGAGAAGGTTTTTATTTACTCACAATGCTCCACGGCTGATTCCCCAGAGGAATATCGAGCAGCTTGTTTCATTGATGAAACATTTTCTTGACGAGAATTTTTAAAAGCGCCAGAACTTAGAGAAAAGTTCAGGCTTGTGTGTGCTCGGCATGGGAGTAATCTGTAGGGTGCAAGTCCCGAACTCGCCGCTAGTGGGAAGAGTTAGCGAAACTGTAAGGCTCCGCAGTGATGTGCAGGCTGAAAGAAGCAGATAGCGGTGTGAGAGGGACGCAGACAAGCTCCTTTCTACTCGATAGGCGTCTGCACGAGAGGAAGGAATAAAGAAAATCATTAATGGATTTTTGACGGTTTTCTTGATTTTTGCCTGTCAAAGCGTGCTGGCCGTGCCTTTCAAGATTCCGGAGCTGACTTTACCGGGGACGAAAAAGGTTACGAGTTTTAGAAAGACAATTGCGACCATTCAGAAGGCAGTCTCTCCGAGAAAGGTCTCTACTTACTCGACGGATTGGAGAGGACTGGATCATGCGATTTCGCATAAAGAGGCCGATCTCGCGATTGCCGGCGCGGCTGCCTACCGCAGAAATATTCATTCAGGGCTCAGAGATTTGCTGACCTCTACTGCGCCGCCAAGTCCCGATCCGGATCATGTGATGGGTTCTGTGATTTACTTCCTGGCGCAAGATGACCGCATATTTTCTTTGAAGGATTTAAAGAGAAAGATTCAGGGCACGAATCAGCAGGGAGCTTACTGGGGAGAGCTGACGGTTCTTAAAGAGCTGCATGACCAAGGATACGACCCGTATAATTTTTTCAGCAAGAGGTTATATCTCGGAGATGACGTCAAGGCTCGTTTAAAAGCACTGGAAGAAGGCCAAGTTGATGCTATCGTGCTCAATGCTTACTTTGCGGAAAATTAAAGAGCAAAAGGTGAGGCTGATCCGACAGAACAGCTGAGTGTAATCAACGAAAAGAGGAATCTATACACCGCGTGCGTGACAAGTGCACCTTTGTATCCAGGCTTTAGTATCCTGATCCCGCCGCATCTGGACGTGACAACGGTCAACAAGATCTACACAGAACTCGAAAAGGCAAATAAAATCATGCCAGAAGGCTACCAGTGGGAAATAGCCAGTGACTTTACGTTGATTGACAATCTATACGGTGACTTGAAGATAGGTCCTTTTGCGCATTTAAATTCTCAGATAATTCAAGAATTTTTAGCCTTCACCAAGTAATAATTAATTTTTGTTAATTTTGATATAGTTTCAATACTCGATTTGAAAAAAACAGAGCTGTCTTTCTCCTTGTGGGCCTGTTTCTCGCCAGATTCTAGGTCCATGTGTAAAGGACAATGAACGTCTTTATCGTCTGACTCCTGAGTAAATGCAGAATCGTATAAATCACTTAGCTATCGTTATTTAAAAACGAATATTAGAGCTTATGAATAAAAAGGAACTCGCCAATACCATCTGGGCTTCTGCAGACCATCTGCGATCAAAAATAGATGCCTCTAAGTACAAAGATATCATCTTAGGTTTTCTCTTTTATAAATTCCTAAGCCATAGAGAGGTTCAATACCTCATGGATATGTCTTTCGGTGAGGTGCCTGACTTAAAGACCGAACTTGAAAAACCTGCAGTTATCGCCGATATTAAACAATCCTTAGGCTTTTACATTCCTTATAAGCACCTCTATTCAACTTGGGTTCAGAACTCCAGCGAATTGGAATTCTCGCAAATTCAGGATGCCTTCAATGACTTTGAGGGAAACATCTTTTCGGCCTCGGACTCTAACGATGAAAGCGATGTGGCTCTTGAAAAATCTATGAAAGATCTATTCGGAGGTATTTTCTCCGCGATGATCAGCAACCTTGCCGAGCTTGGAGAAAATGGAGCTACAAGAAAAAAAACGGCAAGAAACCTTATCGAATTGCTGGATTTGATTCCTCTGGATGGCCAGCGATCCTACGATGTTCTTGGATTCATCTATGAATATCTGATCGGCCAATTTGCTGCTACGGGCGGAAAAAAAGCTGGCGAGTTCTACACTCCCCATGAGGTTTCTGTTCTTATGTCGGAGATTGTGGCGCATCATTTGCAGGATAAACAAAACATTCGTATCTATGACCCGACCTCTGGTTCTGCCTCTCTTTTATTGAATATCGGCAACAGTATCGCCAAACTGACAGGAGACCGAGACAGCATCGAATATTTTGCTCAAGAACTCAATTCGACCACTTATAACCTGACGCGCATGAACCTCATTATGCGAGGGATTGCCGCTACGAACATTCATACGCGAAATGCAGATACGCTGCTTGAGGACTGGCCTATTGATAGCAAAGATTCAAATGCGCCGTTAAGAGTCAATGCCTGCATCTCGAACCCTCCTTACAGTGCACATTGGAGCACGGAGGGGATGGAAATGGATGTCCGATTCAGTGACTACGGAGTGGCACCAGCAACAAAAGCGGATTTTGCATTTTTGCTCCATAATCTTTACCACCTTACCGATGACGGAATTATGGCAATCGTTTTGCCACACGGAGTTTTATTTCGCGGAGAGGCAGAGGAAAAAATCAGAACAAAGCTAGTTGAAACCAACGTTATCGACACTATTATTGGTCTTCCGCCTAACATCTTCTTTGGCACAGGGATTCCCACAATCGTTATGATCTTGAAAAAAGGAAGAGAAGAAAGAGATATCCTTTTTGTGGACGCTTCGAAAACCTTTGTCAAAGAAGGCAACAAAAACCAGCTCAGAGCACGCGACGTAAAACTCATTGCCGATGTTGTTAACGGCAGGGGAGAAAAAGAAGGCTTCTCCCGAAAAGTAGCTCTAGAAGAGGTTAAAAGTAATGGCTTTAACCTAAACATTCCTAGGTACATCGCTTCTGAACAGGAGCACCCCTTAGATCTTTATGCCACAATTTTCTCAACTATCCCAGCTAGAGATATTGAGCAGTTTGCTGTGTACTGGAAACAGTTCCCTTCTCTAAAGACAGCTTTGTTTGAAAACATTGGAAATGACAATATGAAGGTCAAAGCTGCCAGCGTCAAGGATGTTATTTTCGAAAACTCAGAGGTTACGAAATTCCTAGAAGAATTCTCTAATTCCGTGTCTGCATTTTCTGAATTTTTGGACCAAACCATAATTTCAGATGAAAAAGAATCTCTCGATGTGGATCAGACTGAAACCCTTATTTCAAACCAGCTCTTTGAAATTTTTAATTCTGAGCCCTTGGTGGATCCCTATGCTGTGTACCAAATCTTCATAAACCATTGGGAAAAGATATCCATGGATCTCGAGACCATTCAATCCGATACGTCTTCACTACGCGGATGTAATGGTGAGGATGGAAGAATTATTCCGTTTTCTCTGATTCAAAAGAATTTCAAAGATCTCCAAAACATACTTCAACAGATTTCAACAAAGAAAGAAGAACTAGACTCTTTAGCTCAAGAAACATTATCGAAACTTGAGGATTTGACAGAAGAGCAAGTTTCTTCATGTCCTGCTATCAACGAAGACAAAACTTCCTTTATCTCTTCTAAGGAAGCCAGAGCTTTTCTGAAATCCTTCTCAGATGAGGAAAAGCTTTTGGACCCGGTTTGCATAGCTGTACAGTTCTACATTGATAACAACAAGAAGATAGCTAAAGTTAAGAAGGAAATCAAAGAGCTAGAAGAAAAACTTTGGAAAGAGACAAAGGAAACGTTGGAAAAACTCACCTCTGATGAAATTAACGGATTACTCAGGGAGAAATGGATTGACCCCTTAAAAGCAGAACTACAGAAAGCCGCCCACACAGAATTAGAAAACCTAGAGTTTCAAATCGGAAAGTTAGAAGCTCAATACAACAAAAACTCATGGATTGAAACAGAACAGCAGCTAAGAGAGACTACCTCTCAGCTCTTGGATCTATTTGAACAATTAACTGGACCGCAAAGAGAGATGGAGGCAATTGCTGAAGTAATTCGTCTTCTAAAAGGAGAATGCTATGGCAACGAAAATCCCTAAAATTCGATTTAGTAGGTTTGATGCTGCTTGGGAACAGTGTGAGCTTGGGAGTTTGGCAGAGGTAACAAAATTAGCAGGGTTTGAGTTCACTAAATATGTGAATTATTCGGATAACGGCACTATTATTGCTCTAAGAGGTCTAAATATTAAAGAAGGCCTTCTCGATCTGAAGGACGTGAAATATATTGACGGTAGCGATCTAAGTAAATTAGCTCGAAGTAAATTATTTGTAGATGATATTGTGTTTACTTACGTTGGGACTGTAGGGGAAGTTGCATTGATACCTCAAAATGATAGGTTTTATCTTGCCCCTAACGTTGCAAGGATACGTATAAATAAACCACTTTCTTCGGCCTTTCTCGCTTGCCAACTTGGCTCCCCATTTTTTTATCAACGCATTATTTTCCCACTTATAGCGACTTCTTCTCAGCCTGCTTTGAGTATGCAAAATATTCGTAAATTTAATCTTGGTCTTCCTCAACTTGAAGAACAGGAAAAGATCGCTAGCCTTTTCGCCCAAATAGGAAATGTCATCACTCTTCATCAGAAAAAGCTCAAACACTTCAAAAACTTGAAGGAATCTTTACTTCAAAATATGTTTCCAAGAGAGGGGGAGATTTTTCCCAGGCTTCGCTTTCCTGAATTTACTGACGCTTGGGAACAGCGTAAGTTAGGAGAACTTGGCGAGACACGATCCGGAATTGGATTTCCCGAAAGAGAACAAGGAGGGAAAGAGGGCCTTCCTTTTTATAAAGTATCCGACATGAACCTTCCGGGTAATGAATCTATTATGGTTAAGGCAAACAATTATGTAACGGCAGACCAAATTGCTAGTAACAAATGGTTCCCTATAACAAAAGTCCCTGCAATTTTGTTTGCAAAGGTAGGAGCGGCGGTTCTTCTCAATCGTAAACGGCTTTGCGGGACTCCTTTTCTCTTAGACAACAATACTATGTCGTATTCTTTGGATCCTTCCATATGGGTTACGAATTTTGCTCATGCCTTATTCGAAACTCTTGATCTAACTCAATTGGTTCAGGTAGGAGCTCTTCCGTCTTATGGCAAAAAAGACGTGGAAGCAATACACATTAGTATTCCTACTCTTCCTGAGCAAGAAAAGATAGGAAACCTCTTTTATTTATTAGAAAACGCAATCGCTCTTCATCAGCGAAAGCTAGCTCAGCTTAAGAAACTCAAGACTTGTTTGTTCAATAACTTATTCGTGAATTAATTTTTTCTGCTTATACTCATGTCTCAAGGTACCATTGCATTTAGTTCAGAAAAAGACTTCGAAGATGCATTAGTGAAGAAGTTAACTTCTAAAGGTTGGAAGGAAGTAATCAAGAATCCTGATGAAGACAGTTTAAAAGATAACTTCGCAAAAATTGTCTTCCAGCATAATCAGCAGTCTTCACGACTTAACGGTGTTCCTTTAAATGATGACGAGTTAAACCAGATTATCTCGGCTTTTAACCATAAGAGTCCCTACGAAGTCAATGCTCACCTCCTGGGAGGATCCGTCAACATCAGACGCACCAACCCTAAAGATACTCAAAATTACGGAAAAAACATATCTTTGGATATTTTTTTCCCAAAACAAATCGGCGAAGGAAACAACGTCTACCAGATTGCTAGGCAACCGATCCTTAAGAAACAGGAGAACGCTCTGTCGGACCGGAAAGGTGATCTCACGCTGCTTATCAACGGACTCCCTCTTATTCATATTGAATTAAAAGCGAGCGGGCACAGCGTTGAAGAAGGCATCAATCAGATCGAGTTTTACTTGAAACAGGGGAGATTTACAGGTATTTTTTCGACCGTCCAATTATTTGTATCTATGACTCCTGAAGACGCTCGATATTTTTCTAATCCCGGTGCAAGCACAAGAACCATTAACCGCAAGTTCACATTTTCGTGGGCGGACTTTAATAATCAACCCAAAAATGATTGGCAGAGCATCTCGGAGTCGTTTCTGGCAATCCCTGAAGCTCATCGAATGATCGCGTATTACACCATTGCAGATAAAACCGACGGTCTTCTCAAGGTAATGCGTAGCTACCAGTGCTTTGCGACTCAAGTAATCAGAGATAGAGCTGGACAAATCCGTTCCGCTTCTTTTGTGGGAAATTCTCGCTTAGGGGGATATATATGGCACACTACTGGCTCAGGCAAAACAATGACAAGTTTTAAGGCCGCTCAACTGATTTCTGACGCCAACTTTGCCGACAAGGTTATTTTCGTTTTGGACCGAATTGAACTCGGAAACCAATCTCGTGATCAGTACAACAATTTTGGCGGAGAACAGGGAAAGACGGTCTCTTACACCGCAAATACGGACGCGCTCTCCGAATCTCTCAAGAGCATTAAAACCGATGATAAGCTGATCGTAACCTCTTTGCAGAAACTTGCCTGTTTAGTCAACGATCCAAAAAACGCACCTCTTTTTGAAAAATTAGCCGACAAGAGATTTGCGTTTATTGTTGACGAATGCCACAGAAGTACTTTCGGAGACACCTTTCCGGCAATCCAAAAGAAATTTCAAAATAGCGTATTTTTCGGCTTTACGGGAACCCCTATTAAGGAAGAAAACAAAAAGGCAGACAGTACCACAGTTGATCTTTTCGGCAGCAATTTGCATACTTACACCCTAGCTGACGGCATAAATGATGGAAATGTTCTTCCTTTTAACTGTACGATGGTCAAAACTGTCGATGACGACGACTTGAGAGAGAAAGTGGCCTTGAGAGAGGCCGACGCTAAAACACTAGATGAGGCTCTCGCCGATCCTGAGAAGAAGAAAATTTACAACCGAATCACTGATCCAGGCAAAACCTCTCTTATCACTCTTGAGGGCTACCTTACACGAGCCGAGTTCGGAGAAGAACACAGAAAGAAAGTCGTTGAGGACATTCTCAAGAACTTTGCTCGCTTTACCGTCAACAAGAAGTTTCATGCGATTTTTGCGACTGCCAGTATCGAAGAAGCCATTCAATATTTCGACCTTTTTAATGCGGAAATTGATAGAAGAGGCCTTGATATGCGCGTTACCGCTATTTTTGATCCTCATATTGACTATCACTCAGAAAAGGAAGGAGCCGGACAAAAGGCGGCATTCAAAGAGGATGCAGTGCAAAGAATTATTAACGGCTACAACCAGCAATTCGGGACCTCATGGTCGGATCCTGCTGTTTTTAAAATCGACGTATTGAACCGGCTTGCGCACAAGAAAAGGCATTCTGTATGGCATATCGACAGAGACTCGAGCGATAGGCTTGATATCGTTATCGTTGTCAATCAACTTCTTACTGGATACGATTCTAAGTGGGTAAACACTCTGTTTGTCGACCGGGAACTGGAATATCAGGATCTTATCCAAGCGTTTTCAAGAACAAACCGACTTTTAGACGACGACAAACTTTTCGGGCAGATTCGCTACTATCGCAAACCGCACACGATGCAGCAGAACATCAAGGCTGCTGTCAAGCTCTATTCTGGAGAAAATCCACCGGATATTTTTATCCCTAAACTGCATCAGCAGATAAAAAAAATGGATGAAGTATACAGAGAAATCGAAGAAGTCTTTGCTCGAGCTGGAATCCAAAACTTCTCTTTGCTTCCCGAGGATAAAGCCGCAAAAAGAAAATTTGCCTCAGCTTACGGGCATCTCATTAACACTATTAAAACAGCCAAGCTGCAGGGATTTTCATGGGGAGACGAAGAGCGCACAGAAGTGGATGAATCGACAGGAGAAGCTTTCATAATAAAAGTTCCGTTAGTTACCGAGAAAGTTTTTTCCATTCTCACGCAGCGCTACAAAGAACTCAGATCTGAAGGTAACCCAGGGCCAGGGCCCGGGGGAGATCCAATTCCCTCTCCGCCGTTCCACTTTGATTACGTCCTTAATGTCCAGACCTCTGAGAAAATCAACAAAGATTACTTGAACAGCAACTTCAAGCGCTTTTTGATTGATATTCGTCAAAAGAATATTTCCGCCGAAGAAGAAGAGGCCTTGTACCAGCAATTTCACTCCGGATTCTGCGCTCTTAGTCAGGAGGAGCAAGTGTACGCGGAAATTGTTATCTCTCAAATAAGAAGAGGTGAGCTTCAAGTGGCGCCCGAAGATCAATTTATGGGGTTGGTTTATAAGCTTAAGACGACCAAACAGGAGGAAAATGTCAAGAACTTCACCGAAGCTTTCGATCTAGATGACAAACTGGTAAAGGAAGCCATCCATAATTACGTTCCAGGTCAAATTCTTGATAAAGGTAACAAACTCCAGAAAATAATGAAGAGCGGGGACCCAAGGAAAATTATTGAATTCATGAAAGCAAAAGTGAAGAAACCAACAATTTCCGGCGTGGAAGCTGCCACAGGTTTCAAGTCTCTTCTCGGAGACTTTATTCAAAGCGGAGGAAAACTCGATGTGTTTGAAGACTTTGATTCTTCCTCTGGTTAGAGGCGATCATCCAATGGGAACCTGTTTCCGGTGAACAGAATCCAATAAAGCAAAAGAAATTGAAAAGTACGTCAAAGCTATAAATCAACTAACGAATAATTGGTCCTATTCCTTACCTAATAAGAAGCTCTCGTCTCAAATAAGGAAGAATGCCATAGAAAAAATGGAGTATAGCAATAACGCACGTAGTCGCTTGAAGCTACTGGCTGCGATTGACAGGACAATCCAAAATATGCAGGACATAATTAAGAAATGTTCTGCAAAAAAAACATGATGGTAACCATTGGAAATTTAAAGGAGATAAGGTCCCTGAGTAAGCGACTAGTTTTTTCATTGTTGAATGTCATGGGGAAGAATCCTTGAAAAGGGAGAGAGTGAAATAATTCATTTGGTTTGCTTGAATAACCATGGGGAAAAAGAGAAATTACGCGGCAAGAACGACCAACGAAAGGTTTCGATCCCAATATTTACAGAAGAAGTTGGTCTTTTAACCCTGTTTCAGGGTGAGAAAAGATCTTTTCATCAGCGTGAAGTAAAAATTAGTTTAGAGAGCTCATGGCACGCATAACTAGATCGATATCTTTGCTTTCGAGCTCCTGAATGATATGGAGGTAAGTTTTTTGAGTGGTCGTCATGCTGGCATGACCACCCGTCTTTTACACCTATAAATTAAAGAAGGGCCTGTGAGGCCCCGTCAGCTCTA
>NZ_CABSJB010000049.1:0-16317 GCF_902477955.1 uncultured Turicimonas sp.
CAACAATAGGCTACGGCTGTTGTAGTGGTGGTAGGGAATCCTCTTCGTTCACGAAGAGGAGGATGTCAATGAAAAAGAAGTCCATCTGAAAAAGTTGTGCTTAGAGGTGAATTTAGAAAAGCTTAGCTTTTTAAGGTTAAGGACAAATCAGGTAAAATATGTAACCATTTGCAATCCAGGTTATGCCCGTCCTGCGGGTTCTCACTCAATTTGAGAAGCTGGATTTGTTAAGAGGAAGACGTATTTTTACCTTTAATCTCTTGACAGAGGTAATAGAATTGCTTGCTTGGAGAAGATGTCATTATTTCCTTCAGAAGATATTTATAAGGGAAAATCAAAGACATCCTTCTTATTGGAGGTTTAGAAATGGACAAGATGATTCCTGTTACTATCATTACAGGTTTTCTTGGAGCTGGTAAAACAACTCTGTTAAACCGCATTCTCAAAGAAGAACACGGTCAGAAAATCGCCGTTATTGAAAACGAGTTCGGTGAAGAAGCCATCGACAGCGATCTGCTCGTCACTAATGAAGACGAAGAAATTATCACCATGAGCAACGGGTGCATTTGCTGCACTATTCGAGGTGACCTCGCAGAAAATCTGATCAAACTCGCTGAAAGAAGAGAAAGAGGCGAAGCCAACTTTGACCGAGTCATCATTGAAACTACCGGCGTAGCCGATCCTGGTCCGGTTGCCCAAACCTTCTTTATGGATGAAGCTGTCAGCGAAAAATACATGGTTGACGGCATCATTACCGTCGTTGATGCAATCAACGGTACGAGAACACTCAATGAATCCGAAGAAGCGCAGTCCCAAGTTGGCTTTGCCGACAGACTGCTTCTCTCTAAAGTAGACATTGCCGACAAAGAAGTCGTCCAAGATTTGACTGACCGTCTGCACCATATCAACCCGAGAGCTCCGATTATCGAATGCAACATGGGCAACATTGATATCAACGAAGTACTCGATATCCATGGCTTTAATCTTGATGCGGCTCTCGAGCTCGACCCGGATTTCTTAAAAGAAGAAGCTCCGGAATGCTGCGAACACGATCACCACGATCATGAAGAAGGATGCTGCTGCGGCCATCACCATGATCATGATCATCACCACGATGACGATCATTGCACCTGCGGTCATCATCACGACGAACACGAAGAGGGCTGCTCCTGTCATGACCATCACGATCATCATGCACACAGCACGAAAGCTCGTTACGATGACGAAATTTCAGCCTTCATGTTCCACTCAGACAAACCGTTTGATCCGGCTCGTTTGGACAGCTATATGAGATCTCTGACAGGGGTCTATGGTCCTGACATGCTCAGATATAAAGGCGTCCTTTACATGACCGGCACAAACCGCAAGATGATTTTCCAAGGCGTACATATGCTTATGGCCGCCGACTTAGGAAAGCCGTGGGGAGACGAAAAGCCATCTTCCAAGATTGTCTTTATCGGACGCCGCTTGCCTAAGAAATCAATCATTCAGGGCTTAGAAACCTGCTTAGCAGAATAATTTATTAGTAAACATTAGTTATAGGGAAAATAACATGGCAACAAAACGTAGCGCCACAGCTAAAAAAACCGCTGCAGCTGAATCCAGCGTTAAAAAGACGTCTACACAAAAAGCCTTTGAAGACGCTGCCGAAATTGCTCCTTTAGTTCAAACACACAAGTCCAACGGCGGAAACGTCGTTGATGAAAAAGAAGCTCAGAAAGCAGCTGAATTCTTAATGGACTCTATGGCCAATAAGACTCAGGGCGGCATTATTGTTGACGGAATCGAAATCCCGACACTGGCTGAACTCTTAAGCATGCCGGAAGAAGACTACATGAACGAAAGACAGGTCGCCTTCTTCAAGCACCTTCTCAGAGAAAGAGAAGCTCAGCTGAAGGAAAATGCAGGTCAGACAACAGAAAACCTTCGTGAAAACACAATTATTCCGGATCCTTCCGATCGCGCCACTGTTGAAGAAGAACATGCTTTGGAACTCCGCACCCGTGATCGTGAAAGAAAGCTCCTGAAGAAAGTTCAAGAAGCTCTTAAGCGTTTGGACAAGGGTGAGTACGGCTGGTGCGAAGAAACCGGCGATCCAATCGGTATTCCTCGTCTTTTAGCTCGTCCGACTGCGACTCTCTCTTTGGAAGCTCAGCAAAGAAGAGAAATGCGTCAGAAGCTCTACGGGGATTAATCAGCGTTTAGCTGCTCGCTGAAGCCAGTCTCTCTATGCTTCAGCAGAAACTCACAGGAATGGCTTATTGCCGGCAGGCAATAAGCCGTTTTGCTTAAAAGTCGTGTAATAGGAACGTGCGGCGGAAATAACAAGAAAAAATTTCACTCTTTAAGCACAGACGCCTGCCTCAAATGCGGAGGAGCAAAAATAGCGGAACCATCTCACACATCAATGCGAGATAGTTCACAAGAATTCCAAACCAGACTGTGATTCGTCCGGCGTCTTATTAATCATCATCGTGGTGATGGTGTTTTTTGAAATGCTTCTTGAAGTGTTTCTCCATTTTCTTCTGGTGCTTCCACTCCTTCTCCATGTGCTTGTAGTAATGTTCATCGTGTCTTGGATGATAGCGAGGGCCGTACTCCTGCTCGTACCACGAGTTCTTCACAAAGAAAACAGGACGTTCACATGCACCGTATCGTCCGCAATACTGCCTCCAAGCCTTCCTCTGGAAATTAGGCACCCGAAGATAAATAGGTTCTGCTGCAACAACCACCGGTCCGACGGCAATTACCGGCTGAACATTCCATAACTGAGGGACCATGCCGGAAACCATAGGAATCGGTCCGAAATATCCGGGCGCTCCTACATTCACATTTAAGTCAAAGTGCACGCCGGCGGTCGCATTAAATGTAAGCAGCCAAGAAGCGCAGAACAAACTGAACCAGCCGCAAATCTTTCCTAGAACTTTCCTCATTTTGTCCTCTTGGAAAAGTTATCTTGAAACGAGAATATCAGAGAAAATGTTGCTAAGTAAGTATTTATACCTATATAGAGGCCAATTTATGCTCAAATTAAGTGACAGCTATCCTGTCTAAATCATTTAAGAAAAAGAAACAAAACCTTCATCTAGGCTAACGAAATGAGGACCTTCCTGTAGGAAGACGCCCTTTTGTTCGATAAATTCGTTTCAATACCAAACTTTGATCTAAAGTTAAGAAAAATATTTCATAACTGAGCAAGTTAGTATTCACAATTCCAAGAAGAAAATGTTCGTACAAAATTTTTTGGTTGCCTTCCCTTTGTTTGCTCTGATAGGGCTCGGATTTTTGTGTACTAAGCTAAACCTTCTTACGGATTCAGTCGGCACAGGCCTTTCTAAGTATGCGTTTGTTATTGCTCTGCCGATGCTCCTGTTTAATGTCATGAGCAATATCACTCACTTGCCTCCTCCGAACTGGTTTATTGCTATTGCTTTTTTTGGGTCTTGCTTCATCGTCTTTGTAATAGGAAGAGTCATCGGCGACAGGTTCTTAAAATTAAATGGAGAAGGACAAACCATCTTTGGGATGGCCGGAGTTTTCTCAAATAATGTCCAACTTGGAATTCCTATTGCCATTTCTCTTCTCGGCCAGGAGGCCCTTCCCTCGATTGCAGTTATTTTTTCTTTGAACGGTTTTCTGATGTGGACACTGGCCACAATTGCCATTGAAATCAGCAGAAATAAGAGCCCTTCTATTAAAAAAACGATTATTAAAGGAACTTGGTCTACTCTCAAAAATCCGATTGTGGTCGGTATTCTCGCCGGTACGTTGTGGGGTTTCACAGGACTTACACTGCCCACCCCCGTTCAGACCGCCGCAGACTTGCTGGGCAACTCAGCATCTACCGTCGCTTTATTTGCAGTGGGAATCGGGCTAGCTAAATACAAAATTTCCAGCAACTTGGGCTTTTCTCTTTGGATTACCTTATTAAAACTCGGCGTTCAGCCGCTGATTGTTTTGGTTCTCTGCCAAATAATTGGATTAGGGCCGTTGGAAACGAAAGCCACCTGTCTGATGGCGTGTTTACCTGTCGGCGTCAACGTCTACATCATGTCTCAAGAATTTAACGTTTTACAAGGGGCGACTGCAAACGCTTTGCTTATCACCACCACTCTGGCCTGTCTCACTGTGCCGCTGACTTTGGCGGTATTCGGCCTTATGTAAACTCAAAGAACTCTTCCGCTCCTCGGTTCAAGCCTCAGGCATCGGTGCGTAGTGATATTTGTCAGTGATGCTTAACTGTCTGTGGTACTCAACCGGCTCATCATTGACGGTGTAGGCAATTCTGCGAATTTCTATAACCGGAGTAGGAGACGGAAGTGAAAACATATAGCAAAGATTCGGCGGCAAAAGAGCTGCCTTAATCGTTTCTTCACATCGGCCTATAGAGACTCCTAGTTCGGTCTGGTAGAAAGAATATAGAAGCTTTTCTTTGTGATTGAGAAGGTTCTCCTGTGTCAGCTTCTCGAACTCTTTGCCTCTTGCCCAAATTTCATCAAAAGTCACTAATCCGGAAGAAGCCATCAGAGCACGGGCGGTATGAACCACCAAATCCTCGGATGTCTGCTTCAAAATCCTTTGGATTTCCAAAGGAGCGACAACGCGATCGAAGAATAGAAGTTTAGTTGCAGTCGGAACACTTTCATCTTTTTCCGGATCATCGGGAACCAGCTTGATGTAGCGCTTTTGAAAGTGCGCCTCATTTGTCCGCATCTCCGCCACAAAAGTTCCTTTGCCTTGACGGCGAATAAGGGCGCCTTTGTCAACCAAAAGATTTAGAGCCCGCCTCATCGTTCCTTGACTAACGTTAAAAGAATGAGCGAGCTCGATTTCATTGGGAAGCATCTCTCCGGGGGCCCATTTGCCATGACTGATCATTTCGGCAAGAGCCTTACTTACTTGCTCAAACAGAGTCAATCTTTGCGGAAAAACGAAATCGCTTTCAATCGAAGAGAAATTATCCATCTGAGGAGCTCCCGGAGAAATTTTGAGTTGTTATGTAGTGCAGTTTATTTTTTTTGCTTCCGGGTTTAATTTTACTAACTACTTAATTTATTAACCACCTGAGCTATACCCTTATAGATCTCAAAGGCATTAGGCAAACTTTGTTCGTCTTGGAGATCGAAATTCGGGCGGTGATGGCCTTGGTGGTTACAGCCGTAAAGAATAAATGCTGCTTTTCCGCCATTCTTAATTACTCTGCTCAAGAATAAGGCGCAGTCTTCAGATCCTGACGGGCAATGGATTCTTGGAACCATTTTAACGTTCGGGATCTTTGCCATCACTTCTTCAACGGTGTCGAAGAATTCCGGACATGGAGTCAGAGTGATAGATTCACCGGCTAGCTCAACCTTTGACTTCACCCGATAAGACTTATCTATGCCGGCGAAAATGTCATAGACACAATTCTTCATGAAGTCATTAACTTCTTTAGTCTCCCCTCTGACTTCCATCTGAATCTTGGCATGAGCCGGAACCACATTTCTGCCTTCACCGGCGTGCAGAGTTCCGACAGAAACCATCGTTGCTCCGTCCCCATGTCTCGGAATTCCTTGCAGCATCATGGATGCAGCGCAAGCAGCCATCAAGGCATTATTACCAAGCTGAGGACAGTTTCCGGCGTGTGCGGCTTTGCCTTCAATTGTTACATCAAACTTGGAAGAAGCCAAAAAGCCTCCGTCCATTACCGCCACTTCACCTAATCCGATGACGCCGCCGACATGGCCTCCCACAAAGTAGTCAACATCATCAACGATTCCGGCTTCTACCATAGCGCGTGCGCCGCGAACGCCTTCTTCAGCAGGTTGAAAAATCAATTTGAATTTACCGCAGAGCTGATCTTTGTTATCCCAAATCCAATGTGCTAAAGCCAGGCCGACAGCGCTATGTCCGTCATGCCCGCAGGCGTGCATGAAACCCGGTCTTTCGGATGCAAAACCTAATTTATTAGGAAGGTGCTCCGGATCCTTAGTCTCGCGAACCAACACACAGTCGATATCGCTTCTGAAAGCAGTCGTTGGACCCGGACGGCCGGTATCTATAACTGCTACTGCGCCGGTATACCCATCGCATTCATCAATAAAAGCTTGGGGAACACCATGATTTAACGCTCTGGCGATTCCGTCCTCAACAAGCTGAGGATCTCTGCCGAGGACTTCATTTTCGTTGATGTTAGCTTTTCCGACAGTAACCGGAATGCCCATTTTTCTGAGCTGATCGACAATGTAGTAAGTCGTCTCAAATTCGGTCCATCCTTCTTCAGGGCGTTTGTGCAGATGGCGGCGGTGAGCAACCATTTCATTGACGTACACAGAGTTCATGATTTTCTCCAAAGTTATTTAAGGTTAACTGATCTTTTTTTTTCAGGTACAGATAGAAGCAAGCAAAGGCGATTCCAATAACACCGGCGCTCATGCAGATCCAGTAAGCGAGATCGTTAGAACCGGACTCTTGAGCCCACTTAATGAGAGCCGGACCGGCAAAGCCGCCGACGCTATAGCCCATAAACATGAGGGAAAGGTTGACGCTGTTGTGCTTACTGCCAAATTCATCGGCGACCAGGCTCGGATAAGTGCCGATAAATGCTCCATAGCACAAGCCAATCAAAACGATTCCGATAAAGAAGAAACTTACTTTGGACGCATTGGCCTGAGACAGCAAAACGAAACCCGCCAATGCAATCACGAGCATCACGATTAAGGTTTGTACTCGACCGAATTTGTCAGAAACCGCACCGGAAACAAACCGTCCGATTGTATTGGCCACAGAAATTACGGAAACGGCGGTAGCTGCTGCTCCCAAACCCAAACCGATTTGATTCTGAGCAATCCCGGCTAGACTGGAAATGAGCATCAAACCCATGGTTGAGCCGGTAATAAACAAGGCAAACAGAGGAATAAATAAGGGTGACTTCAACATTCCGACCCAGTTAGTTTCAACGCCGATATGTTTGGAACCGGAAGACAGAGCGGTAAAGCTATCTGCAAAATGGTCAGGACACTTATCGGTGAAAGCTGCGCAGAGAGGAATCAATACTCCCGAGAAAATTCCGAAATAGATACAGGTAGATGAAATACCGGATACTTCAATTAATCCATTGATTGCAAACGGCAACAGTGCAGCGCCAATGCCCAAAGAAGCGGTCACCAGGCCACCCGCAAATCCTTTTTTGTCCGGGAAGAATTTGACTGCGCTGTTGATAGTGCAGCCGTTAACCATTCCTGTCCCGATGCCGACACACAGGCCGTAACCGAGATAAAGCATGGTCAATGAAGATGACAAACCGCAGAGGATATACCCAAGGCCTATCATCACGCCTCCTGCAATTACCACCAGCTTAGGTCCGAGACGATCGTTAATAAAGCCGCCGGCCAGCATTAGAAAAGGTGTTACACCGGCAGCCAAGCCAAATACTTGTCCAAGATCCGATGCTGTTAAAGAACTTCCGTTGAGCTCATTGAGGCGAACCGCTAAAGGACCGGCAAAAACGCTCCAGATATAGAGAGCGCCGGTACAGAAATTAATGGCACAAAACAGGAAGAGAAATAACCAACGTTTTTTCTTTAAATCGTTCCAATTGTTCATAGAGATTCCTTATCTGTTCTGAGGCACAGTCTAGAGAAATCTCCGAAGTTAACAATAGAATATTTACTTAAATATCAATTAGTTATTTAATATCAGATATCGGATATCCGACATAAGTTGTAAAACAAAAAACGTACCGATTTTCCGAATGTGCCTGCAAGCGAGCCGTTCCTAGACTTGTAAATATCTTCACAACCAATCCCATCAACTACGATTCAGAGGTTTTCATGTCACTCAACATTGGCTTTGCTCTTCTGACGGTTCTCGTTACGATTTATGCATTAATAAAGCGCTATGAAACCCGCTTTGTTCTACTGGCCGCCGGTTTTGCCATGGCGCTCTTCTCTCTTAAGCCCATGATTGCATTCCAGCAGTTTGATGCATCGATGACGAAATCATCTTTAATCATTGCGATCTGCTCCGCAATGGGTTTTGCCGCCACTATCTCTTTAACTAAGTGCGATGTTCATTTGGTCGCTCTGCTGACCAGACCGCTCCGCAAGCTTGGCGTATTTCTTCTTCCGGCCTGCATGGTCGTGACCAGTTTCTGCGCCATTGCAATTCCTTCCACAGCAGGCCTTTGCGCAGCCGTCGGGCCGTCTTTGATTCCAATCTTGATTCGTGCCGGTTTTAAACCTGCTATCGCAGCCGCCGCTATTGTTTGTTCCACTACCCCGGCTCTTTTCAACCCTGGCGTAGCGCACAACGTCTTTGTCGCAAAACTTGCCGATATGGAGGTTATGGCATTCATCACCAAGTTCTTTATGCCTTTAGCAGGCTTCTCCATTGCCATTATTGTCGGCTTAACTATCATTTGTTTCCTCTATCGCGATTACAAAAAGCCGATAAATACAGATACTGAAGTTGCCCAAGAAAAAGAAGTCAGCAACCTGCCGGCTAAAGTTAATCTCTTCTATGCCATTGCTCCGCTGATCCCGGTCGCTATTCTTCTCTATGTCTCTTTGTACACCACAATGAAGATGAGCGTTGCAACAGCTATGTTGATTGGTACAGCTTATGCCTTGGTCATCACTCGCTCGAATCCTGCCGAAGTCACTAAGAAATTCTTTGACGGCATGGGCAAAGGCTACGGAAACATTCTCGGCATCATCATTGCGGCAGGTGTCTTCGCAGCCGGTTTAAAGGCAGCAGGTGTCGTAGACATGCTCGTCGAAGCTTTAACCTCTGCCAACCATCTTGCCAGGATAGGCGGTGCCTTCGGTCCTTACCTCATGGGTGTCTTGACTGGTTCCGGCGATGCGGCAGCCTTTGCCTTCAACGAAGCTGTTACTCCAAACGCTGCTAAATTCGGTCTGCAAATTGCTGACTTAGGCTGGCTGGCCGTCATCTGCGGTTCATTCGGACGACTTTCTTCTCCACTTGCCGGCGGCGTCATCCTAGTTGCAGGTATGGCAGGCGTTAACCCAATGGAAATCGTTAAACGCAGTGCCCCTGTCATGCTCTGTGTCTTATTCGCCGCCTATTTCCTTCTCTAATTATTGAAACCAACCACTATCAGGAACTAATCATGAACTTACATCATTACGCTGCTTCTGCCGGCTTTGCCCTACTTGCTATCTCTACAGCCATGGCATCTTCCGTGACCATTTACGGCAGAATAGACACAGGCGTCGTATACAACAACTACGGCGGCGACACGCATAAACCTTCTACCGTCTCTATGGAGTCCGGATTAAATACCGCTTCTCGTATCGGCATCAGAGGAGTAGAAGAAATCAATTCAGACTTATCTGTTCAATTTCGTCTCGAAAACCGTTTTGCTTCTGATACCGGTGCTTTGAAAGGGGGCTCCAAAGGAGACAAGATTTTTGAAGGATGCTCCTACCTTGGATTGACCAGCAAATCCTTGGGAGAAATCTCAATGGGCCGTATCTCAGGAATCGTTTCCGGCTCCGGCGCTTATGACTTGCAATTCTTCATGGATTCCTTTGGAGGCGGCACCTACGGCACAGGCCTCGCTCCGGTTAAGTCCTCCCGCATCGATAACATGATTACCTATCGTTCTCCCACAATTGCCGGTTTCCAAACTACTCTCCAGTACTCCATGAAAACTGACGGCAATGAGGAAGGCAACGAGAATACTTCCGCTGTTAACCGTTTCTATGCCGGCGGTATCCGCTATAACCTCAATAAGTTAAATATAGTTGCCGCCTATGAAGAAACAGATTGGGGCAAAAATACCGCTGCTACTGCCAAGGCTTCCACTAGCAAAAAAGTTGCAACCTTGGGCGGAAGCTACCGCTTTGACCCTGTCACCGTCTACCTGCAGGGGCAATACTTCAACGGCGTCAATAAACTGGACGGCTTCTCAACAGCCAAAAACATTAAAGGTTTTGGTATCTACGGAGGTACACAATTCTGGTTCGGGCTTTCTTCCTGGCAATCCATGGTCTACTTCCGCAATTACAAGGTTGATACCGTTAACGGCATTAACCACCATCAAGCTTCTTTGATTGGCATAGCGACTAAATACTTGTATCGTCCGTCCAAGAGCATTGATATGTATATCGGTGCCGGATTCTCCCGCTGGGACGGCCAAAACAGCACAACCAAGAAGTTTACAAAAGACCACACCATTAACGTATTCACCGGTATTACCAAGTACTTCTAGAGTACTTTGAATCCAGGCAGCTGTTCCTCAGCTGCCTCCCAGCTCCAAGCGATATTTCCATTTCTCCTGATTGAAGGTTGACCTGACTTTTGAGAGCCAAAGTCAGGTCTTTTTTTGCAAACAAAGAGGATCGGGAACTCTGGTCTTAGGGGAAAATGAAAGTTTTGCTAATCACAGAATTAAAATTAATTAAATTAATAAAATAGCTTTCCAGGCCATACTTACAGATAACAAATTTGGTAAATGAGGAAGTTCAATATGGAGATCACAGAGCTCAGAACCCCGTGTCTGATTTTGGATGAAAAGAAATTCAAAGCCCATTGCGACTGGATGAAAGATAAATGTAAACGTCTAGGCGTTAATCTTCGTCCTCACCTGAAAACGGGAAAAAGCAAAGAAGTAGCCCTTTGCCAGATGATTAGTCCGGAAGGCCCCGCAACCGTTTCTACCTTGTTGGAAGCAGAAAACTTCTTCAATTGGGGCGTCAAAGATCTGATTTATGCTGTCGGCATCGCGCCGAGTAAATTCAGCCGTGTTGCTGACCTAATCAAAAAAGGCTGCAAGCTCAAAGTCATTCTAGACAACGTCGAAACAGCCCATGCCTTGAGTGGCTTCTGCAAAGAAAATCATATTGAAATCCCGGTACTGATTGAAATTGATTGCGACGGTCATCGTTCAGGTGTTAAACCGGCCTCTCCGGAACTCATTGACATTGCCCGCGCTTTAACAAGCGGAGCAAAACTAGTCGGCGTCCTCACGCATGCCGGAGACTCCTACGGATGTGTCGGAAGCGAAGCCTGCAGGAAAGCCGCTGAGAACGAACGCGACTCTATTGTTTTAGCCGCAAACCGTCTGAAAGAAGCCGGCTTCAATATTGAAATTATCAGTGTCGGTTCTACTCCCACGGCTACTTTTGCTGAGAATTGGGATGGCTGCACTGAGGTTCGATGCGGTGTTTACTGTCTCGGTGATTTAGTCATGGCAGGGGTCGGCGTCTATAAACTTGAAGATTTAGCTTTATCACTGCTTGTCGAAGTTATAGGGCACCAAAAAGAAAAAGGCTGGGTCATTACTGACGGCGGATGGATGGCTCTCTCCAGAGACCGAGGAACTGCCTCCCAGGCTGTCGACTATGGATTCGGTGCAGTTTGCGATGTAAATGGCAAGATTCTTGGCAATCTCTATGTCAAACTTGCAAATCAAGAGCATGGAGTTATCGTTAACAGAACCGGTGAGGCACTCTCTCCCGAGGATTTTCCGGTAGGCACTAAACTACGGATATTGCCCAATCATGCCTGTGCCATGGCAGCGCAGCACCATAGCTACTATGTAGTCAACGATGAAAAAGTTATTGCGGAATGGCCTAGATTCTGCGGCTGGTAATTAGTGAGGTGAACGGTGGACAGGATCTCCGATCTCGAATTTTTTCAAGCACTTTGCCGTTTTGATTCTTTCAAAAGCGCAGCACAATTTTTGGGAATTACGCCTCCGGCCGTCAGCCAGCGCCTGGCAGCTTTAGAGCAAAGGCTCGGAGTCAGTCTGATCCGCCGATCTACCCGCAGCTTGCGGATTACTGAAGAAGGAAAATATTACCTCGAGAAAGGCTCGGCGCTTCTTGACGATCTTTCTAAAATCGAGCAAAGCATCTCTTCTTTAAGCGATTCTCTTCAAGGCACCATCCGCATTAACGGACCTTTCGGCTATGGAAGAAAGGTCCTTGCCGCCCAGCTCGTCGAATTCAAGAAACTGTACCCGCATATCAAACTTGACCTCATTCTTTCCGATACGCATTTGGATATCATCAAAGGCGGTTTCGATGTCGCTATTCGTGTCGGAGCCCTTAAAGACAGCCGATTAATCGCGCGTCTTATCAAGCGAAATAAACAGCACTTATGCTGTTCTCCGGAATACCTTCAAAAACATCCCATTACTCGTTTTTTAGACTTGTCTGAGGTCGACGGAATCATCATTCTGGAAGATGACTTAACCAGCGGAACTTGGAGACTTAGTAACGGCTCTCGCCAGGAGTTAGTTAAGCCTAAAACCTCGATGCAAACAAATAACGGAGAAGTGGCACTTAACTGGGCCTTGAACGGTCTTGGAGTGGTGCTTCCTTCCGACTGGGATATCGAACCTTATCTAAAGACCGGACAACTAGTCAAAGTTCTTCCTCAATGGTCGGTTACCGCAGACGTTTATGCCGTTTATGCCTCCGATCAGAGCAAAGCTAATAGAACTCAACTTGTCATTAATTTCTTAAAAAAACAAGAAAAAGAGAACAATTGTTAAAAAGACCCCATCCATCCGCAGGCTTTCGAACTGCGTATGGATAGAGGCCTTTCCTCAAAACCCCGCTTCTTTTAAACGGAAGCGAGTTTTTTAGCTTCAAAGAATCGGAATTAATTCAAAGCTACGGCTTTGTAATCACCTGCTTCGGCAAGAGCTTTATTAACCTTCTCTAAGCTAACGGGCTCTTTAACGGTCAAAACAGCCAGTGCCGGTGACAAAGTGACTTCAACACTTTCTGCAAGCGGCTCAAGAGCTTTCTTGACTCTTGCAACGCAGTGCATGCAATTTACACCTGACAACTCGAAACTTTGTTTCATTGGTAATGTCCTCAAATGAATACCTGTATGAGTTTATTCTAACGTTCCTGAATGGTAGTATTCACGGTTATTAATTTCGTGTTCCCATTTTGCTTGAAGACTATGAGTAACCTTAGCAATGCATATGTTCCGCCCCAGCTGAAGGCGGAAATCTTATCGGACGCCTTGCCATACATCCAGAAGTTTCATGGCAAAACGATCGTGGTTAAATACGGCGGCAATGCCATGACCGATGAAAAACTTCAACGCGCTTTCGCACGCGATGTCGTTCTTCTGAAGCTGGTAGGCATGAACCCCGTTATCGTGCATGGGGGCGGCCCGCAGATTGGGAAGGCCTTGAAAAAAGTCGGCAAAGAAAGCGAGTTTATTCAAGGAATGCGGGTAACTGATGCCGAAACCATGGAAGTTGTTGAGTGGGTACTCTGCGGCCAGGTTCAGGGAGACTTGGTCACATTGATTAATAGCTTCGGCGGTCAAGCCGTTGGCCTAAACGGCAAAGACGGCTGCTTAATTAAAGCCAAGCGCCTGAAGCTTCGTGACTATCAGAATCCTGACAAATTTTATGATGTCGGACAAGTTGGTGAAATTGAATCCATCAATCCGGCTGTCGTAAAAGCTCTTCAGGACGATGCGTTCATTCCGGTCATCTCTCCGGTAGGTTTAGGGGAAGATGAGCTTGCCTACAACATCAATGCTGACGTTGTCGCAGGCAAGATGGCTGAAGTTTTGAAAGCTGAAAAGCTCGTGATGCTTACTAATACACCGGGCGTTTTAGACAAAGAAGGAAATTTGATTACCGGATTAACCTCCAAGGAAATCGATGCCTTATTTGAAGACGGTACCATTTCCGGGGGTATGTATCCGAAGATCTCTTCTGCTTTGGAAGCTGCAAAAAACGGAGTAAAAGCCGTACATATCATTGACGGCCGCGTCGACCACTGTCTGCTGTTGGAAATCCTGACTCCTGAAGGCGTGGGAACGATGATTAAATCGGAATAAGAATGGAAGAAGAAATCCAAAAACCAAAAACAAGAAAAGCGAAACCGGGGGAAAGAAAACTGGATATTTTGAAGGCCCTTGTGGACCTTCTCCAGAGTTCTAAACAAAAACACATTACGACGAAGGTTCTGGCCGCTCACCTCGGCCTGTCCGAGGCTGCTCTGTACCGGCATTTTGCCAGCAAAGCTCAGATGTATGATGCCCTGATCGCCTATGTTGAAAGCGCCGTCTTTACAGCGGTTAATCAGATTCATCAGTCCAATCCTTCGGGAATGCACCAGGCGCGCTTGATTGCCACAACTTTGATTAGCTTGACCCGCACCAATCCCGGTATGGTAATTCTGATGTGCGGCGATTTTCTAACTCAAGAGGATGAAAGACTTCAGCAAAGACTCAATCTCCTTTTCAGCAAGCTGCGTACACAGCTCAAACAGTCTTTGAGTCTTGCCGTTGCACAGATGGAAATCTTTTCCGACTACGATGTCCAGGCCAGAAGCGAACTGCTGTTCTCCCTTATTCTCGGACAATGGGTTTCTTTCTCTAAAGGCATCCAAAGGACAAACACCGAACCGGATTCAGTAGACAAGCTTATCTGTACGGCTTTAGGCATCCGTTCTTAGATTCGTCTCCGTTTTCAAGACAGCAACACCTCCTTGTTTTTACGCAAGGAGGTGTTTTCTTAAGAATCAATGCCGCTATTTCTTCGGTTGGTTGATAGGCTCAATCCGCTCTTTAATGCGCGGATTTTTAGCAGGTTTCGCACCATTCGGCTTTTCTTTCAGATACTTGACTGCCTGCTGAAGTTGGTAATCGTCCGGTTCCCCATACTTATAGAACTTGGGAGCTGGTTTCTTTTCTTCTCCCTTCTCGTCGACAACCTTCTCCTTAATCTGTCCCGCCGGCTTCTGCTTGCTTGCGTCCACGGGAACAGGCTTCGGAGCTGAAGCATCCTCAACCTCCAAGTGGTTAGCTAGGTCAGCTTCGCGGATATCGAAGTCTAAGAAATTTCCTTCCGCCGTATCTTTTACCTCAACGTCAGGAACAATTCCTTTAGCCTGAATACTGCGCCCCGTAGGCGTGAAGTATCTTGCCGTTGTCAGTTTGATGGCCATGTTCTTCGCATCGCCTCTCAATGGGATGACAGTCTGAACTGACCCTTTTCCGAAAGTCTTGGTTCCTAAGATGGCAGCGCGCTTATGATCCTGCAGGGCACCGGCTACGATTTCACTAGCGCTGGCAGAGGCCCCGTTTACGAGAACCACCAACGGTATGTTCTTAATTACCGGCGGCAGACGCTCTATAAGATCATCGTCTTTAGTTGTCCTATAGTCGGCAGGGACGGTCAAATAATCTTTTTTAGCCTCTTCAACCTGACCCTTAGTGGAAACAACTTTGACTCCCTTCGGGAGAAAAACCGCAGAAACTCCGACAGCAGCATTGAGCAAACCGCCTGGGTCGTTACGCAAATCTAAGACTAAGCCGTTCTTCAAGTTGTCTGTCTTAGCCAGCTCATTGATGGCTTTAGCCAATTCCGAATTAGTTCTTTCTTGGAACTGAGAAATACGCACATAGCCCATGTTGTCAGGCAGAGGCTTAAATTTAACGGACTTAACCTTAATGATGGCACGCGTCAGCTTGATGTTCAGAGGAGCTTTCTCTCCTTTTCTGAGAATAGAAAGATCGATCTGTGTGTTCGGCTTACCGCGCATCATCTTAACGGCGTCATTCAAGGGAACGTCACGGATAAGCTTGCCGTCAATTTTGTAAATAATGTCGCCCGCACGGACATTGGCATTCGCTGCCGGGGTATCGTCAATCGGAGAAACCACTTTCACGCCCGACGGATCAGAGGTAACCTCGATACCGAGTCCTCCGAATTCTCCCATCGTTCCTTCCTGAAGCTCTTTAAAAGATTCTTCATCAAGGAAAGCGGAGTGCGGATCGAGCCCATGAAGCATTCCGGAAATAGCTTCCTTCATCAGTTTTTTATCTGAGACGGGCTCAACGTAGAATTGTTTTACAGCACCATAGATATCGGTGAACTGTCTGATTTCACTTAAGGGAAGGGTCGTTTTTTTATTAGCGACCGGTTCGGCCGTAACGGCGCCGATCACTGCACCTGCAATCATCCCTACGCTGACCAAGATGATGCCGCGAATTCCACTTTTCATAATATTTTGTTTTAGTTAGCTTTTAGAAAATTATTCAAGATTATCAAAGTTTTAGCCACTTATTCGGATTAATTGGTTTCCCATTGTGACGCAACTCGAAGTATAAAACCGAGAGATCGCTTTCTTTTGAACCAACATGAGAAATAATTTCTCCGGCCTCTACCAAATCACCTATATCTTTTTCCATCGAAGAGTTGTTGCCGTAAACCGTAAAATAGCCCCGGCCATGGTCAATAACCAATAAGTTTCCATAACCTTTTAGATAATCGGCAAAGACCACTTTTCCGGCACGGACTGCTTTAACCGGTTGCTCTTCATTGACGCT
>NZ_CABSJB010000050.1:0-15148 GCF_902477955.1 uncultured Turicimonas sp.
CATAGGAATTAAAGAACCTCCTAGATTTATCACCTAGGAGGTCCGGAATTCAGGCAAAATTTTGGCGGAGTGGACGGGACTCGAACCCGCGACCCTCGGCGTGACAGGCCGATATTCTAACCAACTGAACTACCACTCCTCTCTGTCGAAAAGAATTCTTGTTTGCTTCGTTTCGCGAGAGAAGCGCATTGTACAGGCTTTTCGAAATCATGCAAGTTAAATTTCAAAAACAATTCTAAATTTTTTTGTTTTTCAAAAAAATATTGAATTTTCAAATGGTTGTTGTGCATTGGAAAAGTTATTCAAAAAGTAACAAAGAAAAGGACTGCTCACAAATGCAATATGAGTCACTCAACGCTTTCTAAAATCGACATTTTTCGATGTGGGCTCGTGGTTAATAATCGCAAAATAGAGGATAATCAAAAGAATTTTTTAAACGTACCTGAAAGGAAGAGGACTAGATGTTCCAATCTTTTAGAAATCAAAAAAGATGGTTGATGCTCTTAGCGATGATTCTTATCATCCCGGCGTTTGTATTTATTGGTATTAACGGATACAGCCGTCTGAATCCTGACGCAAACGCAATCGCTAAAGTTGACGGCAAAGGGATCCAGCCTGAAGAATTTGATGCTGCTAAGCGCAATCATATTGAAAGAATCCGAGTCCAACAGGGTGGATCGGTGGATTCTTCATTGTTTGACACTCCGGAAGCAAATGCTGCAATTCTTTATAACTTAACGACCGAAAAAGCAGTTAACGCTTTGCTCCAACATCATTACATCAATATTTCTGAACAAGAAGCTATTAACTTTATTAAAAATGCTAAAGCTTTCCAGAAAGATGGGAAATTCAGCCCTGAACTTTACCAAAATTATTTAGCAGCAACTGGCAAAAGCGACGAACAATTCGTTTACGAATTAAGAAGAGATTTGGCCAAAGACCTCGTTATTAATGCTGTTTCAAGAACTGTAATCGTTCCTGCTAAAACTGCCGAGTTCTTAAATGCAGCTTTGCGGGAAGAAAGAGAGGTCAGAACTTTAGTCTTCTCCCCGGATGCTTATAGAAAGGACGTTAAGATTACTAAAGAGCAGATTCAGAAGTTCTATGACGATAACAAAGAAATGTTCCGAGTCCCGCAAACTTTGGACATTGAATACGTAGTGTTCTCCCCGGAAACTATCAAGGTTCAAGATAAGCCGTCACAAGAAGTCCTTAAACAATATTACGAACAGAATAAGAGCAAGTTCAGCCAGGAAGAAACCCGCCGTGCTTCTCATATTTTGATTGTTGCTGACGAAAATGAAAAAGATGCAGCTAAGGCAGATGCAGAAGCTAAGGCTAAAGCGGAAAAACTCTATGCTGAAGTTAAAGCAAATCCTGCTTCCTTTGCTGAAGTAGCAAAAGAAAATTCTGCTGATCCGGGAAGCGCTCGAAACGGTGGTGATTTAGACTTCTTCAGTAAAGGTATGATGGTTCCTGAATTTGAAAATGCAGTATTCTCCGCAAAGAAGGGCGACATCGTCGGACCGGTTAAATCTGAATTCGGTTACCACATCATTGAAGTGACAGACGTTCGTCCTGCCTCTATTAAGCCGTTCGAGGAGGTTGAACCTGAAATTTTGACTACCTGGCAAAATCAGCAGAGACATAATGTGTTCGCTGAAAATGCCGATACGTTCTCTAATATGGTTTACGAACAGAGCGAATCTTTGCAGCCCGTAGTTGAAAAGTTTGGCTTAAGTCTACATAAGGCTCCCGGACTGACGGAAAACGGTTTCCTGGATCCTTCCTTAAATACTCCAGATATTAATAAGAGAGTAATTGCTGAACTCTTCCAGCCGGATTCAATTGCAGATAAGAGAAATATTTCTGCAGTAGAAATCAACAGTAATACAATCGTCTCCGCGAGAGTTGTTAAAGAAAATCCTGAGCATATTCGTTCTCTGAGCGAAGTCAAGAATGAAATCAAAGATTCTCTTGAACTCTCCGCTGCAACCGAATTAGCACGTCAAGCCGGCGAAGAAAAATTAAAAGAACTCCAAAACAAATCCAATCTCGCAGGCTTTGGAAAAACTATTACGGTATCCCGAGTCAATTCTTTGGGTCAGTCTCAGGATTTGATTTCGGCAGAGATGGCTATTCCCGTTAAGAATCTTCCTGCTTATACGGGTGCAATGAACCACGAAGATTACGTTATCTCTTATGTCGAATCTAGTAAGAGCGCTCCTAAGGATGACCAAGACTTTCAAAGAATCAAAGAAGAGTTAGCTCAAGCCGACTCTATGGGTGAAGAACTTGCTTACTATGATGCTTTGAAGAAACTCTACACATTAGAAATTCTAAAACCTGAGTATGATTACAAGCTTCCTACCGTGCTGAAATAATTAACTCTATCGTTTTACACAGTCCTCCTTAACCGGAGGATTTTTTTTTCTGAGTTGTATTTGATCTCCCAGCAGAGGTACCTAAAAAGTGTGGTAAAAAACATACTCTAAAAATGGATTTTTTCTAAGAAATAATGCGATTAGAGAAACGCAAAGAAAAAATAAAACATATTGATTTTTAAGGATAAAAATTTAATAAATTGTTATCCCTCCGTATTTTTCCCAAAGATTTAACCCTATAAGAAAATTGCAAAAATAATATAATTTTTAACAGTCAGTGCTCAGCTGACAAAGCTAGTGATTAAGCAACTAATTGCTAAATAGTACAAATTTAAGGAGAACTCCAATGAAAAAAATTCTCGTAGCATCACTTGTTTCTGCTGTGTTTGCTGTTCCTGCATTGGCAGCAGATAAAGCCGATGTCATCGTAGTCGGCGCTGGTGGTGCTGGTCTCTCCGCAGCTGTTACTGCTCATGATTTAGGCAAGAAAGTCATCGTTTTGGAAAAGATGGCTTACTTGGGAGGTAACACCAATCGTGCAGCTGGCGGATTGAACGCCGCAGAATCTCAGCCTCAAGCCAAGGCAGGTATCAAGGACAGTAAAGAATCTCACTACAACGACACAATGAAGGGCGGCAAGTACTTGAACAACCCTGATTTGGTCCACACTCTTACAGATCACGCTGCTGAGTCTGTTGACTTCATTAACGGCTTGGGTGGTGACTTGACAGACGTCGGTATGATGGCGGGTGCTTCCCAGAAGCGCTCTCACCGTCCGACAGGCGGTGGTTTCGTTGGTGCTAACGTTGTTAAAACTTTAGCTCAGGCTTCTAAGGACCGCGGTATTGATGTACGCACAATGGCTAAGGCTGATGAACTCATCGTTAAAGACGGTAAGGTTGTCGGTGTTAAGTACACAAAGGGCAAAAAACAGTATGAAGTCATGGCTCCTGCAGTTGTTTTGGCTGCCGGTGGCTTCTCTGCCAACCAGGATATGGTTGTTAAGTTGAATCCGAAGCTTAAAGGCTTTGCTACAACCAACCACACTGGCGCAACTGGCGACGGTATCACCTTAGGTGAAAAGGCTGGTGCTGCTACTGTTGACATGAAGCAGATTCAAACTCACCCGACAGTTGTTCCGGGCAAAGGCGAAATGATTACTGAAGCTGTTCGCGGCAACGGTGCTATCCTCGTTAACAAAGACGGCAAGCGCTTCATCAATGAACTTCAGACTCGCGACGTAGTTTCCGCTGCTGAACTCGCTCAAAAAGATAAAGTCGGCTTCCTCTTATTCGATAACGATGTTAGAAAGAGCCTTAAGGCCATCGAAACTTACATCAAGGGCGGTATGGTTACTGAAGGAAAAGATCTTCACGAACTCGCTCAGAAGATTGGCGTCGATGGAAAACAGCTCCAGGCAACTGTAGATAAATACACTAAGGATCAGAAGGCTGGCAAAGATTCAGAATTCGGCCGTGCTGATATGCCAAGACCTCTTACTCAAGCCCCGTACTATGCAGTAATGGTTACACCTGCTGTTCACCATACAATGGGCGGTTTGAGAATTAACTCTCAGGCTCAGGTTCTTGACACTAAGGGTCACGTCATTCCTGGTCTCTTCGCTGCCGGTGAAGTTACAGGCGGTGTCCACGGTGCAAACCGTTTAGGCGGCAACGCTATGGCTGATATCGTTACATTCGGTAGAATCGCCGGACGTAATGCCTCCCAACAGCCGACAGGAGTTATTATTCCTCGCGGTGAAGCTCCAAAAGCAGCTGCTAAGTAATAAGATCATCAGGTAAAAATAGAGGCCGAGTATTCGGCCTCTTGTCCTTCGAGAAATTCAAAAGCGCCTCAAGGGCGCTTTTTTCAACGGTGGAATTAACCTACTTGATTAAGAACCATCTTTTCTAATACTGCAACACCGTTGCGTAATGATTCAGGGTTCATAGTCATCTTCGGATCGTGAAGGCCCGGAGTGACGCCTGTACCTACGCCGATGTAAGCGGTACGAATAGAAGGTTTCTTCTGAACGAAATAGTGGAAATCTTCTCCGCCGCCTCCGCAGTCTTTGGCTAACTTGTCATCGCCCAAGACTTCTTTAATAATACCTGCGGTTTCAGCAACCAATCCTTCATCGTACTCAGCTGCAGGGATGATTCCGCCGGGGAAATTAACGGTAGCTTCAACGCCGACTGCTTCAGCGGCATTAAGGATAGCTCTCTTAATTTTGTCCAACATTTCTTTCATTGTCGGATTATCTTGAGCACGGCAGTCTAAGATCATCTTGCCATGGTCCGGAATGATGTTGGAGGCAGAACCGCAGCAGTTGATTGCTGTTACCTTGGCAGACCAAACTTTGCCCGGGTTCATCCAAATAGCATTGACTGCGTTAGTTGCTAAAACAGCTGCTTCAACAACGCTGCATCCCAAATGGGGACGAGCAGCATGACAAGTTTTGCCCTTTAATTCAACTTCAAGGAAAGTACTGGAAGTGTGGCGAACGGCAGCGCAAACTGTTCCGTCAGGAATATCTTGAATCGGGCGAACGTGAGCGCCGAAAGCTACGTCAACGTCGTCGAGTACGCCGTCTTCGATAGATCTTACTGCACCAAGCAATGTCTCTTCAGCCGGCTGGAAGAAGAGTTTTACGCGTCCTTTCTTGACATTACCGACTAACTTAGCAGCTAAAGCAAGAAGCATAGCGGTATGAGAATCGTGACCGCATGCATGAATGGAGCATGGTTTGTTGTCGATTACGAATGGAAGGGCATCCATGTCGGCTCTTACCATGACTGTAGGACCAGGTTCAGTTCCGTCAATATAGGCGACGACACCGGTTCCGCCAATTCCTGTCTGCGGGTTAAGACCAAGCTCTTTGAGCTTATTAACAACATATTTTGAAGTTTTTTCTTCATGGAATCCCAATTCCGGCATTTCATGAAGCTCAGTTCTCATTTGTACTACATCGAAGTCTTTTTCAGACATATTCTTATTCCTTTGGTGATGAGGTTTTCACTGCCTTCGACTCTCTGCGGTTGGAACCGGGAATCATCAAAAAGCGGAAGAATCTGCATTCCAGCGGACCGTTAAAGATCACTATCTTTCTAGATTCCTGCAATCTCATTTGACGAGGTAAGTTCAGATCGCTGGTAAGCATCCAAACAACCCAGTTCTCAAAATTATGCTTGAGGTTGTCAGCAACGTTTTTCATCATGGAAGCAACGGAAGCAGACTTCGGATTTGATTGTTCACCGTAAGGAGGGTTTGCAATTATGACTCCGGGCGTCTCCGATGTTGGTCGTGCCTCTCTTGCATCGCATGGGAAAAACTTAATTTTACGCTCAATCAATAGCTTTGTTAATCCGGCTAACTGGGCATTCTTACTGGCTTTCTCTATGATCTGAGTAGAAATATCGCTGCCTGCAAGATTAATATCGACGTTCCAATTGATGGCGGCTCTTGCTTCAGTTTTAAGGGCTTGCCAGACTTCAGAATTAAAGAATTTAAATTTTTCAAATCCGAATCTTCTTGTGATGCCCGGAGCCATATTGATTGCGATTGTGGCCGCTTCAATAATAATCGTTCCTGATCCGCAGAAGGGATCATATAAGGGCTGAGAAGGCTCCCAACCGGAAAGTCCGATCAATCCTGCGGCCAGGTTTTCTTTCAGCGGTGCTTCTCCTTTATCCCGTCTCCAACCTCTCTTGAACAAGGACTCACCGGAGGTGTCAAGATAGAGGGTGACTTTTTGGTTGTCTACAAAAACGAAAATCTGGATATCCGGGTTGTGTTTTTCAACGTCCGGGCGAGCTCCTGATCTTTCGCGGAAACGGTCGCAAACGGCATCCTTAACCCTTAAAGTTAGGAAGTTTATGCTCTTGAGAGGGCAATTCTTGGCTGACAGAGAAATCTTGATGGACTGTTTTTCCGTAAAGTAATTTTCCCAAGGAATGGAGAAGGTGAACTTGTAGATGTCGTCTTCCGTTCTGTAGTTTCTCTCGCCTACCTCCAGAAGAATACGTGAAGCATATCTCGTCCAAAGATTTGCCTTCATCATTCCCAGCGTTGTTGTTGTGAAGAAGCAGCCGGCCTTTTTTGACTTGAATTCAGTAATGCCCAACTGTTTAAGCTCTTCTTCGAAGAGACTTTCTAAAGAAAGAGGTACTACGGCGTAGTATTTGTTTAGCTTTTCGCTCATTTTCTTAATTCCCCGTGTCCAATTACGATGTACTTAAGGCTGGTCAGTCCCTCCAGACCAACGGGGCCTCTAGCATGTAACTTATCGTTGGAAATGCCGATTTCTGCTCCTAGGCCATATTCAAAGCCGTCTGCAAATCTGGTGGAGGTGTTGAGCATGACGGAAGAGGAATCGACTTCTCTAAGAAATTTTTGACTAGATACCAAATTGTTAGTGATGATGGCATCCGTGTGTTTAGATCCGTATTGATTAATGTGCTCTATCGCTTTATCCACACTGGAGACTATTTTTATAGAAAGAATAGGTGCGTTATATTCTGTTGACCAATCTTCTTCGGATGCAGTTTTGATGTCATCGAACCCTGCGTCCGTCAGAATTTTTCTTGATTCTGGATCGCAGCGGAGCTCCACTCCTTTCTCTAAATAAGTAGAGGCCATTTTTGGAAGAAAGATGGCTGCGATATTTTTATTCACAAGAAGAGTTTCCATAGCGTTGCATGGAGAAAATCTCTGTGTCTTTGCATTGTCACACACTTTCCAAGCGAGTTCCAAATCCGCACTCATATCAACATAGGTATGGCAGATGCCGTCCAAGTGTTTGATCATCGGAACGGTGGCTTCTTCCATAAGTCTTGAAATTAAGCTCTTTCCGCCTCTGGGCACAATTACATCTACGTATTTTCTGGCTGTGATAAGAGCACCGACCAATTCTCTATCCGGATTAGTGATAACTTGAACTGATTCTTCGGGAAGATAGTTAAGTCTCAAAGCTTCTTGGATGCATTCGCCAAGGACTTGGTTAGAGCATCGGGCATCGGAGCCTCCACGCAAGATGACGGCATTTCCGCTTTTCAAACATAAAGCCGCGGCATCAATCGTTACATTCGGACGAGATTCGTAGATGATTCCGATTACTCCGAGGGGGACTCTCATCCTTCCGACTTGGATGCCGGAGGGCTGAGGCTTCATCTCTAAGATTTCCCCAATCGGGTCGTTGAGTCCTGCTATTTGTTTTAAGCCAATGCACATTTGGTTTAAAACTTTCTCTGAAATCGTTAATCTGTCAAGAAATGCTTCGGACAATCCTTTCTCTTTACCCGCTATTAAATCTTTTTCATTTGCGAGATAGATTTTCTCAGCATTTTTTAAAAGCAAATCAGCAAGAGTATTTAGAGTGTTGTTTTTTACTTGGGCAGGAGTTTTAGCCAGAATGGTGGCTGCTTTTCGTGCCTTTTCCCCAAGATTTTTCATGTATTCAGCATTTTGTGCGCTAATGGTAGAGGACATAATTATTTCCTGCTAATACAAAGTAAAAGAGCTGCGGCTTTTAATTCTTGCCATGGATCTCCTTGCGATTGTGAAACCTTAAAGCCTTTGGACATTTTTTCTACATTGTTGTAGCGATATACCACTTTTTCCAAAAGAGCCAAAGGCACACGGCGAGCAAGGTTTGCAAGCATCGTTTTGCGAGAAGGCAAGCCTCTTATAGAAGAAGGAGAGCCTCCTTGATTTAATAAAATCAGATTTCTAATATCATCATTCAAAAGCCAAAGGAAGGAGGGGATGCTTACGTTTTCTCCTTTAAGACCATCAATGATTTTTGAAATTCGTTGAACGTTACCTTCAAGAATTGAATCAGCCAAATCCTGAGGATTGAATCGAGAAACATCTGAAACCGCTTCTAAAAGGTCTTTCAGTTCGATATTTCCCGGAGGACAAAGAAGGGCAAGTTTGTTGATTTCCTGAGCACAAGCCAGTAAATTGCCTTCGGTAGAGGCGGCTAAGAATTGCGCAGCCTCTTCAGAAAGATTTTGCCCGTTTATCGAAGCTCTTTTTCTAATCCACCCTGGTAGTTGCTGTCTGGAAACTAGTCCGGCGTTAATAATGGCCGCAGACGAAGAGATTTTTTTAAACCAGGCTTTTTTTTGATATTCATATAAGGCGCCGGGCAGAGAAATCACCGCAATTAGACCATCACCGACTGCTTCGGCTAAAGCGGCCAGGGCTTCGGGGCCTTTTTTTAAACCCGGATTTCCCGTGGTCAGCCTGATTTCAATGAGCTTTTTCTCTCCGAAAAGGGACATATCGCCCATCGATTGAAGAAGAGGAGAATAATCCGACGTTCCGTCAAAATTAAAGCTGACTCTTTCAGTAAAACCTTGTTTTCTAGCTTCAGCTCTTATTTGGTCCAAGGACTCAATAGCAATGAGATCCTCTTCTCCGACAATGATAGTTAGAGGATTGAGTCTAACGGAGGTTCCTGCAAAATTAGCCATCGACTTTCTTAGCTTGTTGCACCTGTTCCGGCGTGAGATGAGAGAGTCGGTTAACAATTAAATGGATGATGTTCGTTTCCATTTCTTGATATAGAAGCTGTTCTTCCTGGGCACGGCCGTTGTAATCGCGTTCGTCCCATGTCATTTCTCTGGAAGTAGAGACTGTAGTTGGAGGAATAACTTCGGCTCCGTTTTGCAAAGTAACGGTAAAACGGGCTGATAAGATTAAGCTGTATATTCTGGCCTGACCTTCGGAGTTATAAGCCAAAATAGAAGATCCACGGTTCAAAGAGATGAGTTTAAATATGGCTTCGGCTTTTTCTTTATCTTCGACAATTTCTATGTCCGTACGGGCGCGGAGATTTCGCTTGATCATGGCTCCGATTGCAGAGTTCGGCCCTAAATCAATGCACATGCTCTCGAGAGGTACTTCTTGAATTCCTCTTAGATGCCATCCGCATCCGCTTAGCAGCAGGGCAGAGAATGCGACAAAGGAACGTCTGGACAATTCGCCGGTATTTTTAAAACTCATGGGTTTTTCACTTTGGAAAAGAGGCAGGAAGAAGCTTCCTGCCTCCGGTTTATCAACTAAACAACAATGTTAACAAGTTTCTTCGGAACCACGATAATCTTTCTCGGTTCCTTGCCGTCGATGAAGCGGACAGCATCCGGATTTGCCAGCGCTGCTTTCTTAATGTCCTCAGTGCCGGCGTCAACAGGAACAGTGAATTGACCTCTTAACTTGCCGTTGATCTGGATCATGTACTTGATTTCGTCAGAAACCAAAGCGGAATTGTCCACTTCAGGCCATGCGGCATCCAAAATGGATGTGCCGGTTCTTTCTTCGTAACCCAAATCTTCAAATAATTGAGCGCAAATATGAGGCGCAATCGGATAAAGGGTACGAAGCAGAATGGAAAAGCCTTCATTGATAACGGCTTTTGTTCCTTGTTGATCCTTGTTTTTCAAGGTATCCAAAGAGTTCAGCATCTTCATTGCGGCAGAAACAACGGTGTTGTACTGCATGCGGTCCAAGTCATAAGTGGCTTGTTTGAGAGCTGTGTAAATTTCTTTTCTGACTTCTTTATCTTCATGAGACAAAGGAGCGCCAACAACCTGAACGTTTTCGCGGATAATGTCCTGGTTCTTGAAGCCAAAAGCCCATAAGCGCTTCAGGAAGCGGAAGGTACCTTCTGCTCCGGAATCGCTCCAGGCAGCGCTCTGGTCGGGTGGTCCGGCGAACATAACGAAAGCACGGGCGGTATCGGCACCGAATTTGCCGATAATCGCAGACGGCTCAACAACGTTATTCTTGGATTTAGACATCTTTTCAATGCCGCCGCTCTTGACCGGAAGTCCGTCTTCCTTGCAAGTAATGCTAACCGGTTTGCCCTTAGCATCGTATTCAATATTCAATTCGCTCGGATAGAACCAGCGTTTTCCGCCGTCAGGCAGTTCTCGGTAATAGCATTCTGCGGTAAGCATGCCTTGAGTAAAGAGGCGTTTGAACGGTTCGTCAAAGTTAACCAAGCCCAGGTCACGCATTACTTTGGTCCAGAAACGTGCATAGAGCAAATGGAGCACCGCATGCTCAATACCGCCGATATACTGATCCATTGGCACCCAGTAATCATTGCGCTTGTCAACCATGGCTGTATCACAATCAGGAGAGCAATAGCGCATGTAGTACCAGCTGGAGTCTACGAAGGTATCCATGGTATCGGTTTCTCTCTTAGCAGGAGCACCGCATTTCGGACACTTGCAATTCAAGAAAGCTTCGTCTTTATTGAGAGGATTGCCGGAGCCGTCCGGAATCAAGTTTTCGGGCAGTATTACCGGAAGGTCTTCTTCAGGGACCGGAACAGGGCCGCAGTGAGGACAGTGAACGATAGGAATCGGTGTGCCCCAATATCTCTGACGGGAGATGCCCCAGTCACGCAAACGGTATTGAACTTGGAGGTAGCCGAGATCAAGTGCTTTTAGATCAGCTGCTACGGCTTCACGGGCTTCTTCGAAATTCAGGCCGTTATATTTGCCGGAATTTACGCAGAAAATATTTTCTTTATCTGCATACCAATCATGCCATTGGGTTTTGTCAAATTCATGACCTTCTTTACCGATCACTTGTTCGATAGGCAGACCGTACTTGAGGGCAAATGCGAAATCTCTTTCATCGTGAGCCGGTACGCCCATGACAGCGCCTTCACCGTAAGACATAAGCACATAGTTGCCCACCCACACTTCAACATCTTTACCGGTAAGAGGATGTTTAACATAGAAGCCGGTCGGAATGCCTTTCTTTTCCATTGTGGCGATATCGGCTTCTGAAACAGAACCTTTTTGGCATTCTTTGACAAAGGCATCGACAGTCGGATTATCTTTAGCCAGGCGCAGTGCAAGAGGATGTTCTGCCGCAACTGCCACAAAAGTCACACCCATAATTGTGTCGGGTCTTGTTGTATAGACTTTGAGAACTTTTTTCTCGCCGTCCAACTCATATGGGAAGCTGCAATTTACACCGTAAGATTTGCCGATCCAGTGTTCTTGCATGCGGCGCACCTGTTCGGGCCAGCCGTCAAGAAGCTTTAAATCTTCCAAGAGTTCTTCAGCGTACTGCGTGATGCCTAAGTAATACCCAGGAATTTCTCTTTTTTCTACGGGAGCTCCGCTGCGCCAGCCCTTACCGTCAATTACCTGTTCATTTGCAAGGACGGTGTGATCAACCGGGTCCCAGTTGACGATCTGAGTCTTGCGGTAAGCAATGCCTTTTTCAAGCATTTTTAAGAACATCCACTGATTCCAGCGGTAGTAATCCGGTTTGCAAGTTGTGACTTCGCGAGACCAGTCAAAAGCTAAGCCTAATGGTTCCATTTGGCTTTTCATATCGGCGATGTTTTGATAGGTCCACTCAGCCGGAGCAACGTTCTTATTGATAGCAGCATTTTCTGCAGGCAAACCGAAGGAATCCCATCCCATCGGAGTCATGACATTCATACCTTTCATGCGAAGGTATCTGTACATAACGTCATTGAGAGTGTAATTTCTGACATGCCCCATATGAAGCTTTCCGCTCGGGTATGGAAGCATTGAACAGACATAGAACTTGGGTTTTTCTTTCCCGTTGGCATCTAAAGCGTGTTCTACCGCGCGGTAGACATCTTTGGCGCGCCAGTGGGCTTGTTGAGTGGTCTCAACTTCTGACGGTTCGTAAGTTTCGCGCATTTCTTCTTCGATTGAATGATCTATTTGAAAATCCTTTAATTATAAGGTTGGTTGTCCTTCTATTTTTTTACTCTTTGTGGTCAATTAATGTATTTCTATGCGTTAATTAGCAGGATTTTGAGCTTTGTTAAGAAAAAACTTTTATTATCAATTGGTTGAAAACGAAAATACAAAAAGGTTCTTTTCTGCAGTGAATCACAAACTCCAAATCTTTTAACCAAATAGGTGGTACGAACTAGGAATTCTCATTAGACTTCACTTCCTCAAAAAAAGGAAGAAATGATGTCTAGTGATTTAATAGCAAATTTAAATGAGCAGCAAAAGGCCGCTGTTACTTTGCCGGAGGTGTCCTCTCTTATTCTTGCCGGGGCAGGTTCCGGTAAGACTAGCGTTTTGATTTCAAGAATTGCTTTCCTCTTGGAACACAGGCTTTGTACTCCTGCTGAGTTATTTGCTGTTACCTTCACAAATAAAGCGGCACGTGAAATGATGACCCGTCTTCAAGCAAAGATGCCTCTAAACACTCGAGCGATGTGGGTAGGTACCTTCCACGGTCTATGCAATCGAATGCTGAGACTTCATCATGAGGCCGCCGGCTTACCGGCCGCATTTGCCATCTTGGACATGAGCGATCAGCTTGGGGCTATCAAGAGGATTATGAAGGCCAACAACATTAATGAAGAAGTTCTTCCTGCCCGAAAGATTCAAAACTATATCAATAAGCAAAAAGAAGAAGGAATTCGAGCCAAGGATATTAAACCTTACGGCTTCGGCGAAAGAGACTTGCTTAGAGTCTATGAAATTTACGAAAAAGTCATTAACAGAGAAGGGGCCGTTGATTTCGGAGAGCTTATCCTCCGCACTTACGAAATGCTGCTGAACAACGAACCGATTCGTCAGCATTACCAAGACAGATTTAAATTTATTTTGGTTGACGAGTTTCAAGATACCAATAAGCTTCAGTACAAATTTCTCAAACTGTTGGCCGGTCACGGAGAAGAGGGCAGAAAACCTAACGCCGTGTTCGCTGTGGGTGACGATGACCAGTCTATTTATGCTTTCCGCGGTGCTAACGTCGGCAATATGAAGGACTTCATCAGAGATTTTGCCATTGGGGAGCCAATCCGTTTGGAACAAAACTACCGCTCTCAAGGCAATATTTTAGATGCAGCTAACTATTTGATTTCGAATAATAGTGATCGTCTTGGTAAGAATCTCTGGACACAATCGGGGAAAGGGGATCTTATTCGTGTTTTCAAGGCCGGAGATGAGGCTGAAGAAGCAGCTTTTGTGGTTGACAACATCAAAGACTTTGTTAGAAACGGCGAGGATCTTCGTGAGATTGCCATTCTTTACCGCTCTAATGCTCAGTCTCGTGCTCTCGAAACTGAGTTGACCAGACGCGGGGTGAAATACACCGTTTACGGCGGCTTACGGTTCTTTGATCGTGCTGAAATTAAGAACGCCCTTGCATATTTAAGACTGGCGGAAAACACCGCAGACGATTCAGCTTTTATGAGAGTGGTGAATTTACCGGCAAGAGGCATCGGTGCAAAGACAGTCGAAAATCTCATTGATTTGGCTCGAGACAACCAGATTTCATTATTTGAAGCAACTCAGTTGCTTTCCGGTGCAGCGGCAAATAAGGTAAGAGTTTTCACAGACATTATCAACGACATCCGTTCAAAGAGATTCTCTCTTCCTTTGACGGCACTTATTAATTACACCGTACAAAGAAGCGGTCTCAAAGCACTTTATGAAGCAGATGAAAACGGAGCTGAACGCTTAGAGAACTTGGAAGAATTAACTTCATCTGCCGCTGCTTTTCTGAGTCAAGAAGGATTTGAAGATGACTCCAAGGAAAACGTGGATAACTTAAGTCCGCTGACTTTGTTCCTTTCTCAAGCCACGCTGGAAGCCGGTGACAACCAAGCAAAAGCAGGTGAGGAAGCTGTGCAGTTGATGACCATCCATGCTTCCAAAGGTCTGGAGTTTAACAATGTGTTTATTACCGGATTGGAGAACGGACTGTTCCCGCATGATAAGTGTCTAGCAGAACCAAAAGAGCTTCAAGAAGAAAGAAGATTGATGTATGTGGCCATCACCCGCGCACGCAAAAAGCTGTATTTGACTTATGCGGCTCAGAGACTTCTTCACGGTATGCCCCGCTATAACGTTAAGAGTTCTTTTTTAGACGAGCTTCCTGCAGATGCTCTGAAGTGGCTCACTCCGAAAGAAGATTCTGACTCTTATTCGTCCTTCGGCAGCGGCAGAAGCGGCGGGGGATACTATGGCTCTTATAACAGTAAAAATTCCTGGTCAGAAGATAAGGGAAATAGTTATTCAGGTTATAAGAAAACATATAGAAATAATGAAAATGTACCTGAATGGGCCAAGAATATAGGTATTACTAAAGAAGATAAAAACAAGATTAATAGTATTCGCCAAAGTTCTAAAAACTCAGATGGATATAACATTGGAACTGTTGTTTTTCATGAGAAATTTGGTGAAGGAAAGATCAAAAATATAGAAGGGCAGGGAGAGGATAAGAAGATCGAGGTCTCTTTCAAAACAAATGGAGTTAAAAAACTTCTTTTAGCAATTGCTCAGAAAAAAATGAGAATAGTTAGGTAAGAAATATATTACTTAGTTAACAAGAAATTCTCTTAATAAAAGTTAGGTTTCTATATTAACTTTGCCTTAATCAGTAACCCTTCTTCTTCGTTTCAATTACTAGTTGAAAAGATGAAGAAGGGTTTTCATTTATTTAACTGTTTATCTATCAGAAAATAAATATAAGGAATAGCAGTTTTACTAGGAACTGATAATCAAATAGAAACAAATAGAATAATATTAGCTAACAACTTTAGGTTTTAAATTAATTTTATTAACTAACTAATTGAATAAACATGAAATAATTGGTAAATTATTTAAGAATTTGAGTTATTTTTTATTTTTAGTTAACTTAGATATACAAATTTATTAAATGTTTTTAGATAGATCGGTCTGTAAAAATTTTATAAAAAGTGAATTTATCTTATGCTGTTTTACAATCTCCTCTTGTCC
>NZ_CABSJB010000051.1:0-14637 GCF_902477955.1 uncultured Turicimonas sp.
GAGCGCAACCTTGCCAAGGTTGAGGTCGCGAGTTCGAGACTCGTCTCCCGCTCCATTCTTCCATCTTCTTTTCCTGATTGTATCATCACAAAAACTTCAGTTCGTCATCGAACTTTTCGGGATTAGCTTTTGGACTCTATACCTTTCGTTAATTCTTTGACTCAACACTTAAGATTGCCAAATTGTCTCCTTGGCTTCCGTGCATCATCCGAATGCCTTTGGTAATTTTTCATTTCTGATTCCAAACGTTACCACCTGTAAAGAATCGGAAATTAATGAGTACAAATGAGATTAATTCTCAATATTTAATAATTTTTTAAGTAGTCATGCCTAGACTCTACTTTCTAAATTCCGCTTGGTATCGCAGCACAGATGTTTGAATATGAATTAAAGAGGTTAAACCTCAGCGAGAAAAGAGAGCAGCAGGTCAAACTTCCCTATATTGCTAAGGATGTTGAGACTATTCGCATCATGACAGAGATTTTCTGTCATGCTCACCATGACACTAAAGAAGGAATGTGTCCGGAATGCGAAGACTTTTATCTCTACGCCGTTAAGCGGCTTGCCTGCTGCCCTTTCGGAGAGAAAAAACCGGTCTGCGGAAGCTGCAAAATTCACTGTTTCGGCAAAGGGTACAAAGAAAAAGCAAAAGAAATTATGGCTTTCTCCGGACCAAGATTAATTCTGAAACACCCTTACCTATCTTTCCGCCATTTAGTAGCATTGTTTAGAACGGCTCCGGATAAACCAACGGCCGCGAAACCGCGGCCGACTGTTGCTAAAAAAGAGAAATAGGTAGATACGCTGAAATCTTTATGATTCGGCGTACGAGCCTCGATATAACTCTCTTTACTTCTTAGCGTCTTTCATTACTGTTTCGCCCGCCAATTTTCCGTTCACTAAGCAGTCCATAACTGCATTAGCACCGATACGAACTGCACCATGAATACCACCGGTACATTCTCCCGCAGCATATAGTCCAGGAATCGGCTGATCGTTAACCACGGACAAAACGCGTGTGGATGTGTCGGTAGCAACACCTCCCATGGTGTGGTGAATCTTCGGACTCATCTCAGAGACATAATAAGGAGCGTGGGTAAGAGGCTTCAATCCTTTATCTAATTTGCGGTTGAATTCCGCATCTTTCCCGGCTTCTATCGATTTGTTAAAGTCAGCAAAAGTTTGTTTTAAGACTTCCGGATTCATTCCATAGGCTTTGGCCAAGGCATCTAAATCCGCATACTCTTTGACTGCGCCGTTCTTTTTCAAAATTTCCATTGCGCCCGGACGGACTTTCTTGAAGGATTCGACACCTTCTGCATCTGTTACGGAAATTGTTCTCCCTTTAGCATCCAATACCTTAAAGATAGCGTCGGTTGCTGTTTTACGATCGCCGAATTCATCAGTAAATCTCTTGCCAGTATTGGTATTGATCCACAAACCATACAGAGAACCGCCCACGCTCGCGAAATGAGATCCCATGCCCATTCCTTCTTCATCAGGCGAGGTATTCGGCAAGAATTGAATCCAATCGGCCTGAATAATATTTGCGCCTATACGGCTTGCTTCACGCATTAATTCTGCGGTCGCACCGGGCTGATTAGTTGTCTTCAAGTTAGCCGTCAACTTCGGATCAAGCAATGTGCGATAAGCGATATCAGCTGAGAATCCGCCGAAGGCTAGAATAACGCCGTCCTTAGCTTTGATCTCAACTGTTTTTCCTGAATCCTCTTTTCCGAATTTGTATCCTTCTCGTGCCGTAACACCGATGACTCGGCCGTCTTTATTCTTATCGAGAGAAATTACTTTAACCCCCGTAAAGACGGGAACGCCGAGTTCTTTAAGCTTGGCCATGAAAGGAATCAAAATTCCTTGACCGGTTCCTTCCTTAGTGATCAAGCAGCGTCTTGCAGAATGCCCGCCTTTACCGGTCAAATCAGTGCGCCAAACCACGCCTTGTTTTTTCGTCCACTCGAAAGTTGGAGCAGCCAATTCAGTGACGACTCTAATATGGTCCGGATCGCCTAATCCCAGGCCAATTCTCTTCATATCGGCGGCAAGTTTTGCCGGAGAGTCTTCAATGCCTTGTTCTTTTTGGACTGACGAACCTGGGATGGCCATCATGCCGCCGGAACGTGAAGAGTTTCCCCCGGCTACCTGCATTTTTTCCAAAACAGCTACCTTGGCACCGTTTTCGGCAGCAGAAATTGCAGCAGCTAATCCGGCGAAACCGGAACCGATGACAATAACATCGTACTCAGGCGCAATGGTTTGCGGTGCGGCCCAAATTAATGACGACACACCGGCGCATACAGCTCCGGTAACCATCACTTGAAGCATGTTTCTGCGGAATAATTTCATTTACTTCTCCATATGGTTAGTCTAATTTTTGTCTTGGTGAATCATATGGATTCTAGGTTCTGTGTTACTGGATGTAAACAGAAATTGTTGCTTCTTTAATAATCGTGTTGATAAATTTTCTAAGAACAAAAAACATTGTCTGCACAAAAAACTCCGGTGCTTTTGTTCCGGCACCGGAGGAAGAAATAAACAACAGGTTTGAATGCAGACTATCTAGCTAAAACTGCTTCTCCGGTTCCCCTGTCATCGTTATTTGCCGCCATTCTCAAACCTACGACTACAGCAGCAATTAAAGCTACGCATACTGCAATACAAACAGAGGCATAAGCCGGATTAGAGGAAAATCGACCTACTTGATAAACGAGAGTTGCGGAACAGTATCCAAGCACTGTCGTCCAACCTGCGGCGAACAAGGCCCATTTGCTTCCAACTTCTCTGTAAACAGCGCCCATAGCTGCGCCGCAAGGTAAGTAAAGAAGAACCATCAGCAAGTAGGCAAAGGCGCCAAGCTCACCGTCATAAAGTTTATTCATAGCCTGGATAGTACCGGCAGCAACTTCTTGTTCTTCAGCTTGTTTTTCAACGTCCGATAAATCACTGTCTACCGAAATACCGAGCGGATCTGTAAAGAATGCTCCGATATCACCGAAACCTTCACCAATACTGGCTACGGCTTCATTTAAGGAGTTCATAAAGTTAAATCCTCCTTCTTCTTCAGCAGCTTCAGCCTTTTCCTCAACGGCAGCAGCCGAGGCTCCTTCAGCTGCAGTTTCTTCATCTTTGCCGCCCATACCGCTGTATAAGGAATCCAAAGTTCCGACAACCGCCTCTTTAGCCAAAATACCTGTAAAAATCCCCACAGCAGCAGGCCAGTTTTCCTCAGATACGCCCATCGGTTTGAATACTGGGACGATTGTCTTACCGATTTGAGAAAGAACACTCTTATCCGAGTCTTCATTACCGAAAGAGCCGTCTGTACCTAAAGAGTTAAGGAAGCAAAGAACAGCGACCAACACCACAATGACTTTACCGGCACGGAAAATAAAGCCTTTTAATCTATCCCATGTCCTAAGAATGATGTTTTTGAAAGTCGGCAAATGATACGGAGGAATTTCCATCACAAAAGCACTGGTCTCACCCTGTAAAACAGTCTTCTTCAGCATAAAGCCAGTGGCAATAGCGGCCAAAATACCAATGAGATAAAGACCGAATACAAGGTTTTGTCCGTTCATCGGCCAAAAAGCTGTTGCGAATAAAACGTAGACCGGCAAACGGGCACCGCAGCTCATAAACGGAGCCATCAAAACAGTTGTTATGCGATCTTTCTTCTTTTCCATTGTACGGGTCGCCATAATGGCCGGCACCCCGCAGCCAAAACCAATAATCAACGGAACAAACGCTTTGCCGGGTAAGCCCAGAGCGCGCATAAGTCTATCCATCACGAAAGCAGCACGGGCCATGTAGCCGGAGTCTTCTAAGAAGGACAGAGCTAAAAACAAACAGAAAATAACAGGAATAAATGTGGCTACACATTGAATACCACCCCCGATACCATCAGCCAAAATGGTCTTAAGCCATTCCGGAGTACCTATAGAGGTCAGCAGTTCTCCGAATCCGTCGATAAATATGGCGCCGAATAAAATGTCGAAGAAATCAATGAAAGCGGAACCTACATTAATTGAGAAAATGAACATCAAATACATGACGCCCAAGAAAATCGGGACACCAAGCCAACGATGCAGCACAACCTTGTCGATTTTATCAGTCAAAGTTTGAGTAGCCTCGCCCTTTCTGGTGATACAGTCATGAGCAACTCTTCCTACGAAAGAATAGCGCACATCGGCCATAACCATATCAACGTCGCCGTCATATTTTTCATTTAAAGCATTGGCTTTAAATTCAACGCCGGCAAAATTCTTATCCGGGAAAACTTTGAAAAGCTCTTTGTCTCCTTCCAGGATTTGCTCAGCGACCCAGTAAGCTCTTGAGATACCCTGTCGATTCAAATCTTGACCGATGGACAGGATTTCTTCATTGATATCTTGTGGAAAGACGATAGGATTCTTAGGAACGGCTTTTTTAACTAGCTGCTCTTCAATACATTTCTTAAGGTTCTCAATTCCTTTCTCTTTAGAGGCTATAAGCCCGACTACCGGACAATCAAGTTCTTTTGATAATTTTTCTAAATCAATCGAAATCCCATGATGTTTAGCGGCGTCAAGCATATTGACGGCAACAACCATCGGAACTTGCATTTCGATGAGCTGAGCTGTCAGATAAAGATTTCTTTCGAGATTGGAAGCATCGACGATATTGACGATAAGTTCTGCTTCATCTTCAAGAATATAGTTTCTGGCTACTCGTTCATCCTCGCTGGAAGAGGCACTGGGCTGAATGGAGTAAATGCCGGGCAAATCAACCAACGTGACATCTTTGTTCTCCAGAGAGAAATGCCCTACCTTCTTTTCAACGGTAACCCCAGGCCAATTTCCCACGGATTGATGAGAACCCGTCAATGCATTAAAGAGAGTCGTTTTTCCGCAGTTGGGATTTCCAACAACGGCAATAGTAGATTTAGCTGTCATTTTTTTACTTAGAGAGGTTCAACATCAAGGATTTCGATTTCCGCTTTTCTAACACTGATAAAAGAATTACGAAGTTTGATTTCAATCGGGTCCCCAAGAGGAGCGATACGTGTGACTTCGAATTCCGTATTGGGAAGGACCCCCAAAGAGAAAAGTTTCTTTCTGTATTCTGAATTTCCCGGCAAAAAGCCTTTAATAACGCCTTTTTGGCCCGGCTTCATGTCTCTTAACTGCATATTCTTCTTCCTGTTTAAGAGGTTTGGAGTACTTTTATTTCAGCTGCGATTTCCCGATTGATAGCAATTCTTGCGTCACCTACAGCCACTAAAAGCGGTCCCTCTTCGACTGAAGCGATGATGGATGCAATCGACCCGCGGTACAGTCCGAGATCTCTGAGTCTTCTAACCTCTTCGTCTGGGACAGCGCCGAATTTTGCTACACGGCATTTAACATTTAACGGCAACCCGCTTAAGCGGAAGGAATTTGAAGCTGACATAAAGTATTAAATGAAAATGAAAACGAAAATTATTTATAAAAATATTACTCCAAGTAAACATTAATGAAAATTATTCTCATTAGTGTTTACATTATTTTTAAGTATTAAATTCACTGCTCATATACCAAAATGCTGGAAGTCTTGATCGCTGCAAGCGATTGATTTTATTCACCCACCACTTAAAAAGGTATTGTTAAAAATCTGCAGAAATCCTTAATAAGCGACATTTTTAAAATATAATGCTAATCATTCTCATTTATTTTTTTGGAGCAGTAATGAATTTTGTTAAGACCTCTTTAGCCGTCGCCCTTCTCTCTTTGGGCTCTTTGGCGGCTGCTGAATCTCAGATTACTTTGTACGGTACCGTAGATGGGGCAGTTGTAGTCAACAAAGCAAAAGGTGCAGACACAACAGTTTCCATGGAAGACGGTATCGCAGGAGGAAGCGTTTGGGGTTTGGAGGGAACCGAAGATTTAGGTAACGGATACTCGGTAGGATTCCTTCTTGAAAACGGTTTTTCTATGGACAGCGGGGAAGCCGGCGAAGAAGGCAAGAGTTGGAGCAAACAAGCCTCTCTTTCCGTTTCCGGAGGATTCGGTGAGTTAGCTTTCGGCAGGATGGGAGGTCTTGCTTCTTATGAAGGCAGTTATTCCATCTGGGATGCCTCCCCAATCGGAACCGATTATCTTCAGGCAGGTTTGGGCAATGTGTTTGTCACCGGACAAATCAACAATAACAGCGTCGTCTATGTTTCTCCGGAATTCGGCGGCTTAAAACTTCACGTCCAATACTCTAACGGTACTCAAGCTGATGATAAGAAGTGGTCCTTAAACGACCACTACTACGGTCTCGGTCTTACTTATGAACTCGGAAATCTTTCTTTAGCCGGTATCGTTGAAAGATACGACTACAAGTCATTTAGAGATGAAGACACTAAGGCTTCTATGATTTACAGTCTTAGCGCAAGTTATGACTTTGAAGTCGCCAAAGTCTTCATCGGCTATCAGTATGCCAGCCGCTTCCACACAGTTGATCAGCTTGAAGACGCCTTTGTCGGCGGAAAAGGCATGAACCAAAATGCCTTTACTTTAGGTACTGAAATCCCTGCAGCCGGCGGAACGCTGAAGTTGGCCGCCAACTATGGTTTCGGAAAAGTGAAATCTGCAGACCAAGTCACTTTCGGTGATAACAAAGTTAATCTCAACAAAGACAAGTTCAACAGGTTCACAGTCGGGGCAGCCTACGAATATCCGCTTTCCAAACGCACTTTCGTTTACGGATGGGGCGCCTATGCTACTGCCGGAAAACTTTTTAAGGAAAAAGCCGTTGAAGGTAACTTCAAGTCCTGGAGTGTTGGTTTAGGTTTGCACCACAATTTCTAACCAAGACTGTGAGCATGTTCAAAGGCCGGATTCCCCGGCCTTTGCTGTGTATTAAGAAAAAGTATGCACTGCTGAATAAACAACTCCTCGAATGCCTTATCTTAAGAGTTGTTTCTTATACCTGAGCGTATGAGCGGCAGCGGCAGCTGTAAATATCCACCCAGCCAAGGAGTGAAGTTTCCAGAGCTTTAGGCTCAGGCCCAAAAGACAGAGGGGTCCGGCAAGAGCCATCGTTTGATTTTCGACCTTTCTCATTGCCCTATAGCCAGAAAGTTTCCGTTGCTTCGCAGACTTTGCTTTTGTTGCGAACTTCGTTGTTTCAAAAAGTGCCAGAGAATTTAAAGAGGAATTAAGAACTTCTTCAAAACGAGCTTCATCAAAAACTGCAGGCTCAAAATTTACTAATAAAGAGCCGGTTATCTTATTCAGCTTAAGGTCCTCAACACCCCTGACCTGCTTTAAAGCCTCAAAAAGCTCTGCACCATCAACAAGCTTCAAACTTTCCGAGCGAATCCTCAATCGGCCTTCGGTTCTGCTAGTAATAGTTCCATGTAAATGTTCCATAGTATAGAGTCCTTGCTGTTTATAAGACTTCTGAGGCCGTCTTTTCTTCAGAAAGATTCGGGAGGTAGGCCCGGGCAGCGTTAAGCGTCACACCGACTGTCGTTACGTTATGAAGCACTGCTCCAACAGCAGCCGGTAATACACCAGCCAAGCCTCCGGCTAAGAATGCAGTATTAAGCCCCACGGAAGCACGGAAATTCTGATGAATTCTGCTTAGTGTTCTCTTTCCAAGCTTAATTGCTAAGGGAAGATGCTTTAAGTTGTTTTCCAATAACACCACAGCAGCAACTTCACGGGCTAAGTCAGCTGCTTCTGACAAGCTCACTCCCACATTGGCTGCAGTAAGTGCCGGAGAGTCATTAATACCGTCGCCGACCATCAGAACTTTTCGACCGCTTTTTACCATTCTTTCTATGATCTGCGCTTTTCCTTCCGGCAGAACTTGACAGTAATACTCCTTGATATGGAGTCTTGCAGCAACATTCTTTGCCGTTCTCGGTCCGTCCCCGGTGAGCATAACAATATTCTGAATACCCAAGTTCCTCAGTTCTTCAATTACTTCGGCAGATTCCTTTCGGATGGGATCTTCAATACCAATCAAACCCTCCAACTTTCCATTCCTGGATAAATAAAGAACCGTGTGTCCCTTCGAAGCGATGCGTTCGATTTCCTCCTCAGCTCCGGAACAATCAACTCCCTCATCTTCTTCAATGTAGTGACGGCTGCCGATTAAAACTTTTTCTCCGTTCAACTCCGTACAGATTCCGTGACCAACGACATATTTAACTTCGGCGTGCTCTTCTTCATGATGAAGTTCCTCGTCTGCCGCTGCTCGCACAATCGCCTTAGCGACCGGATGCGGGAAATGTTCCTCAAGACAAGCTGCATTCCTTAAAACAGTATCTCTATCCCATGTTCCGAGAGGAATAACTTCGGATACTTTCGGATGAGACTCGGTAAGCGTTCCTGTCTTATCAAACACAACAGTGTCAACTTGAGCCAATTCTTCGATGTACCTTCCTCCTTTAATTAAGATCTTGTGAGAAGCACCTTCTCTCATTGAGGACATAAATGCTACCGGTGTAGACATCTTTAAAGCACACGAATAATCCACCATTAAGACAGCAGCCGCTCTTTGAAGGTTTCGCGTAAACAGCCATACAAGTCCCGACAGCAAGAAGCTGTATGGAACAACTTTGTCAGCTATTTTCATGGCTTTGCTTTCAACGTTGGCTTTAACCTTCTCACTGTTCTCAATAAATTGAATAATTTTATTAAGACGAGTCCCTTGCCCAACGGCCGTAGGCTGGATTAGAAGTTCTCCATCTTCAACAACGGTTCCCGCGTAAACGGTACTGCCTTCTGTTCGAAGAACTCCTATCGATTCTCCCGTCATTGACGCCTGATTAACCGTAGCCGAGCCGCCGATTACTTTTCCGTCCACCGGTATGGCTGAGCCGGCTCTCACCTTCAAGAGATCTTCTTTTGTTACCGAGGAGAGAGGAACTTCAAGTTCCTGACCGTCTTTGACAATCCAAACCGTATCGATGTTCATGGCCAAAGATCGAGTCAAGTTCGTCATCGTCTTTCTTCTCGTCCACTCTTCGAGCTTTTCGCCGAATCCTAAAAGCAGAACCAGTGTTGAAGCCGTCTTAAAATCACGCATCAGCAAAGAAGCCGCAATCGCGCTCAAGTCCAAAACTTCAACAGTAAGCTTGCCTGAGAAAAGCTTTTTAAAACCTTCTGAAAATATTCCCCAAGAACTGTGAAGGAACATTCCGAGGCTAGCTGGAAAAGGCATCAACGGTCTGGTAAAAAAACGAACCATCGGCCAGAAAGCTACATCAGAGATAACGCTTTGTCCTTGAGGAATTGCCAACGGCTTAGATGCCAATGCCCTCATGTAGCGAGCGATTACAGATTTGGCTTCCTGCAGAGATTGCTTATCCATATACAGAAGAAGAACACTTCTTGTACGAGGATTAATTCTCACACCTTCAATTCCAGGAATCAGATCCAATTTGTCGGCCAGCTCTTCAGCCCCTTCTGAACCGAAAGGAAAGTCTGAGACAAACCTAATCCTTCCCTGAGTGTGGGAAACCACAGAAAATTTCATAATTTTAAAAACTGAATAACAAATGCAGTGAAAAGATACTATTTACCTTCTTTAGCAGTATCTTCCGGGAGAATTACATCTTGAGAACTAACGTTCTGAGCACGGGCTTCTTGTTGTCTGCGAGCGGCGCGTTTCTTCGCCTCTTCTTTCGCTTCGGCTGTCATATCTTCTAAATCTTCTTTAAAGGTTTCAGCGCCTTCAATCAACTTATCTTTCCAATCCAGACCGTATGACATCAGCTTTGTTGTGCACGGTCTGAGTTTGCCTCTGCTAATTGCAGAAGATGCAACGAAACCTAAAAGAGCGCCTCCAAAAACACCCCAAGCTACTTTTGTGAAATCCTTCATAACTTTTCCTTTAAAAATGCAAATGAGAATGAAAATCAACAATGATAATTGTACCCCTTTGAAAAAGGCTTCAACTTCAATTTTTTCATGCTAGTTCAATTAATTGATTCCGGAAGGCGGAGATTGAAATCAAATATTGCTCCGCACGCATTATGGGACATGGAGTTTCCAAGTTATCGATTTCTTCGAATGCTCCGGAGCAAATATGAAGGAAAAGTGCCCTTAAGCAAACGCCTCAGAAAAATTCTGAGGCGCTGTCAGGAAAAACTCTTTGAATTACTTTTTACCGAGTAAAGAACCTAATACTCCGCGGATAATTTGATTGCTTGCTTGTCTAACCACGGATTTCGCCATATTCTCAACAACTCCGGGCCTGTGGCCTCCTCTAGGACCGGTAGATCCAAACATGATATCTTTCAGAGAGGAAAGAAGAGCATCTCCTATTCCCGGTTCTTCCTCTTCCTGGACAGCTGCTCCACCGGCCGTTCCTTTTGCATCCTTTTGAGAGGGCTGTTGAGAACGAGCCTGGAGCACTTCATACGCACTTTCTCTGTCGATTGGCTTGTCATAAACCCCAGCAACAATAGAAGATGCCATTAATTGCTTACGTTCTGCCTCCGTGATTGGTCCTATCTGACTTCCCGGGCAGCCAACCCAAATTCTTTCTGTGACACCAGGGACGCCACCCTCTTGAAGGAAGGATACTAAAGCTTCACCTACACCTAGCTCTGTAATTGCTTTGCCGATGTCTACTTTCGGATTAGGCCTCATCGTTTCAGCAGCAACCTTGACGGCCTTTTGATCTCTTGGAGTGAAAGCTCGAAGAGCGTGCTGGACGCGATTTCCTAATTGTCCGAGAACAGAATCAGGAATATCAAGCGGATTTTGTGTAATGAAATAAACACCGACGCCTTTAGAACGAATTAAGCGGACAACTTGTTCGATCTTATCGAGTAAAACTTTCGGAGCATCTTTGAAGAGGATATGAGCTTCATCAAAGAAGAATACGAGTTTCGGTTTTTCTAAATCTCCGACTTCCGGAAGATTTTCATAAAGCTCACTCAAAATCCACAAAAGAAATGTTGAATAAAGCTTCGGAGCCTGCATCAATTTATCCGCAGCCAAAATATTGACAACTCCTTGCCCACCGACAGTCTGGAGAAGGTCTTGTATATTGAGCATTGGTTCACCAAAAAATTTATCAGCACCCTGGCTCTCCAGAGCTAACAAACCTCTCTGAATTGCACCAATGGAGGCCGGAGAGATATTTCCATATTTTTGTCTGAACTCTGAGGCGTGTTCGCCAACAAATTGAAGCATGGATCTCAAATCCTTCAGATCCAAAAGGAGCAGTCCGTTGTCATCCGCAATAGCAAAAACCGCATTTAAGACACCCTCTTGCGTGTCGTTCAATTGCAGGAGTCGAGATAAAAGCAGAGGCCCCATATCGCTGATGGTGGCTCGAACAGGATGGCCCTGCTCCCCGAAGACATCCCAAAAGGTTACCGGACAGCCTTTCCACTCCGGCTCCTGCAGTTTTTTCTTGATTATTCTTTCTTTTAGTTTTTCGGAAGGAACTGCAGCTTTTGCTAAACCGGAAAGATCTCCTTTGATATCAGCCAAGAAAACCGGTACACCGATACGTGAAAAATCCTCAGCAAGCTTTTGTAAAGAAACTGTTTTACCGGTACCCGTTGCTCCCGAAATACAGCCGTGGCGATTAGCTAAACCGGGCTCCATTGTTGAGGATGCAGATGAATCGACAGCATCAATTGGAGCACCAAAATACAGAGGCTCTACCATTATTTTCTCCTAGTTGTTTTAAAGCATTATAGAGCCGCTGCACCTGAGCCTTCATACTATTTAAGCCTGTGAATGCCTGAATTGCATCCTTCTGATCTCGCAAGTATTAGGGTTATATCCATCCGAGATATTATTTTCTTTTTTGTAAGAAATTTAAAATTAGAAATAATTAGTATCATTTGGTACTAATGAGGTTTTTATGGACAGTCATCAATACAAAGAGATTTTAAAAAACAGATTAAGAAGTTCATTCGATTTTTTGGAGCCGCCTAAGCCTTTAAGTAACTACTCGGATCTTTGGGCGGTTCACAATAGATTGAATGAAAAATACTTTCTTTCTAAGAAAATTTCCTTGTATTCGATGAACAATGATGAATATGTAAGTCTTAAGCTGGTAAGCAACCAACTTACCGCCGAATTCTTAGATGAATGCCAAAAAGCATTTTCCGACTACATTTCATCGATGAGAGTTGCTGAAGGGCATATGTCTTCTCTCTTTAATTTGGTTTTACTGACTGAATCAGGAGTTGAAGATAAAGCTCTGAATAACCTTTCTAAGCATAAGTTCCACAAGGACTTTTGCTTCACCTTAAAAGGCTGGGCAGACCTTGCAGTTTTTGTCGTCGATCTGAAAGATCAGAAAGTCTTTTCCAATCCGAAAGGTAGTAATTCAACGGCTAATTTTCAAATTTTTTAGGAATACTTTTCTAATATGAACGGACTTGCTTTATTGCTTGGTGCGACAGTTATATTTATTGCCGCCTACATCGTATACGGTTCTTGGTTAGCCAAGAAATGGGGTGTAGATCCTTCCAGACCTACCCCAGCTTATACGCAAAAGGATGGTATCGACTACCTTCCGACAAAACCTGCTGTACTTCTCGGTCACCATTTCTCATCCATTGCGGGTGCCGGTCCGATTGTCGGCCCAATTTCAGCTGCAGTCTTCGGATGGATTCCAGTTTCTCTGTGGATTATTGTCGGAAGTATATTCTTCGGCGGTGTTCACGACTACGGTTCAATGGTTGCATCTATTCGACATAAAGGTCAAAGTATTGGCCAGATCATTGAATCTAACGTAGGCAGAAGAGCCAAGTTGCTATTTGCAATTTTTGCGTGGGTAACTCTCCTTGTGGTTGTGGCAGCTTTTGCCAATATTGTGGCTTCAACATTTGTGGCCAACCCAGGAGCCGGAACCGCTTCTCTTCTCTTCATTGTTCTTGCCGTTGGTTTCGGTTATGCGGTCTATCGTTCCGGCATTCCGCTTCTTATCGGTACCATCTTCGGAATTATCGGTATGGCGGTGTCCTTCTGGCTCGGACACATCTTCCCCCTTGCTCTTAGCAAAGAAGTTTGGCTGTTGATTTTGTTAGCCTATGTATTCGTGGCTTCTATTGCTCCCGTATGGATTCTGCTTCAACCAAGAGACTACCTCAACTCCTTCCTCCTCTACGCAATGATGATTGCTGCTTTCCTGGGTATTTTTTTCTACCAGCCGACAATGGAAATCGCAGGATTCGTTGGTTTCGATCTTGGAGGCGGACAATGGCTGTTCCCTGTTTTATTCGTTACCGTTGCCTGCGGTGCCATCTCCGGATTCCACTCCTTAGTTTCTTCCGGAACCAGCTCAAAGCAGCTTGACAATGAACGCAACGCCAAACTTATCGGTTACGGTTCGATGCTGATTGAAGGCCTTTTAGCTATCTGCGCCATTATCTCCGTTGCATACGTAGCTGCAGACAAGCTTCCGGCGTTGCTGAAACAAGGAGGACCGGTTAATGCCTTCGCCCAAGGAACGGCAACATTCATGACATCTTTAGGCTTAGATTTCTCTCTTTCTAAAGAATTCGTTGCATTAACTATCTCCGCTTTTGCTTTAACAACTCTTGATACTGCAACTCGTTTGGGAAGATTCATTTTCCAAGAGATGATTGCCCCTCAAGCTGAAAGCAATAAAGAAGTTAAGCCCAACTCCGTCAGAGAAGCCTTAAGCAACCGTTATGTTGCAACCCTGATTACCATTGCTGCCGCCTGGTACATGGCTTCCGGCTCCTATCTGACTATTTGGCCGATTTTCGGTACTGCAAACCAGATGCTGGCTGCCCTCGCCTTGTTGGCAATTACCGCTTGGCTCAAGAAAGAAGGTAGAGATACATACATGATCACAATTCCAATGTATTTCATGTTCGCCGTGACTTTCACTTCTCTTGGACAACTGATCTATTCCAACTTAGGCAAAAACTGGCTAATCGTCGGTGTATCTGCTCTTCTGACTGTTCTTTCTCTCGCCCTGGCAGTTGAAGCATTCCGTGTTTTCAGTGATGACAAGAAAGAAGCTTCCCAGGCAGAAGGCCTTCAAAGCCAAAGCCAGGAATAACTTAATTCTTACATAGAGAAGAATGGTAAAAGAACCTTCTTCTCTATACAGTGATAGACGCCTCCTTTAGAGGCGTTTATTTTTGATTAATAAAGCTGAAAGAGCCGGAGAGGTCACTCATAGAAGTGAAATCAGCCGAATTTAGCCATATAAAAGAGAATAAATAATTTGGGCGATGCCAAAGGATGGACGCCGAGGAAGGATTAGTTATAAGAATCCTTCTAGAGTCGCCGAAAAAATTAATTTGGCATTGTTCTAAAGTTCTCACAAAATTCGAAATTTTTTTCCAGCCGCTTGGATAGAAAAATTATGTTAGAACGCCAGAACAATTTGTGATGGTTATTGTGACGGCGGATGAAATTTCTATGTTTGAGTTTGAATCCGGGAAAGAATTAAAAGATTCAAAAATGAGAAAAGTCTGAGAACCATTTTACGATTCTCAGACTTTGTTTTATGGCGCGCCAGGCAGGATTCGAACCCACGACCCCTTGGTTCGTAGCCAAGTACTCTATCCAACTGAGCTACTGGCGCAATATATGTGAGCCCGGAGGCTACCTACTTTCGCAAGAAATACAACTCACTATCATCGGCGTGGAGGCGTTTCAC
>NZ_CABSJB010000052.1:0-14500 GCF_902477955.1 uncultured Turicimonas sp.
TCATTGCATCGAATACAGCACGCATCGGGCCGCCGGCGATGATACCGGTACCTTGAGGAGCCGGAAGAAGCATAACGCGGGAAGCGCCATGGTGGCCGACTACTGAGTGATGAATTGTGCCGTTCTTCAATGGAATTCTTTCCATGGAATGACGGGCTTGATCCATAGCCTTCTGAACGGATACAGGAACTTCACGAGATTTTCCTTTACCCATACCGATGCCGCCGTCTCCGTCGCCAACAACTGTTAAAGCAGCAAAGCCGAGAATACGACCGCCTTTAACAACTTTGGTGACGCGGTTTACAGCAATCATTTTTTCGCGAATGCCGTCGTCCTGTTCCTCGGCTGCAGCGCCTTTAGCTGGTACTTTTGCCATTTTATTTCCTTAGAACTTGAGACCGGCTTCGCGAGCAGCTTCTGCTAACGCAGCAACACGGCCATGATAACTATAACCAGCACGGTCGAATGCGCAGCTTTCGATACCGGCTTTCTTTGCCTTTTCAGCAATGCGTGTACCGATGAGCTTAGCAGCATTGACATTGCCGCCCTTTCCGCTTACACCTGCCAATTCAGCTCTTACTTCAGGTTCGAGAGTAGAGGCAGCACACAGAACGTTCTTACCGTCGGCAGAAATAATCTGTGCGTAAATATGTAAATTTGTACGATGAACGGTTAAACGATTAACGTTCATGTGTCTGATACGTGCACGTGTTGCACGAGCACGGCGCAGACGATTTGCTTTCTTGTCGATCACTTTAAGACTCCGTACGATTATTTCTTCTTAGTTTCTTTAATGATCACGTGTTCATCAGCGTAGCGAACGCCCTTGCCCTTATAAGGTTCAGGAGAACGGAAAGCGCGGATTTCAGCAGCAACTTGACCGACTTGTTGCTTGTCTGCACCGTGGATCACAATTTCAGTCTGGGTCGGAGTTTCTACCTTTGTACCGGCAGGCATTTGATAGACAACCGGATGAGAGAAACCCAGTGACAGGTTGAGCTTGTCGCCCTGAGCCTGTGCACGATAACCCACACCAACAAGAAGGAGTTTCTTGGACCAGCCAACGGAAACACCCTTGTTCATGGAGTTGACCAAAGCGCGAAGTGTACCGCTCATTGCGTTAGCTTCTTTGCTCTGATCTAATGCTTTAAAGTGGACATGACCGTCTTCAACCTTGACTTCAACGCGTGGGTCAAGCTTCTGGGTCAATGTACCTTTTGGGCCTTTGATGGTGATTACACCATTTTCAATTTTGGCTTCAACGCCTTTGGCGATTGTTACCGGAATTTTAGCTACACGAGACATTATTCCTCCTCACGATTAAGCGACGTAGCAAAGAACTTCGCCGCCAATACCGGCTTCACGTGCCTTGCGATCTGTCATAACTCCCTTTGGAGTGGAGACGATAGCAACGCCTAAACCGTTCATGACTTGTGGAATAGTCAAGTGGTTCTTGTAAACGCGGAGTCCAGGACGAGAAACGCGTTCGATGCGTTCAATAACCGGACGGCCGGCGTAATACTTCAAACCGATGTGAAGAACTGGTTTGCCTTCGTTGGCATCAACTGTGTAACCAGAGATATAACCTTCGTCTTCTAAAACTTTAGCAATTGCAACCTTCAACTTGGAAGATGGCATTGTTACTTCCGCCTTGTCCACTGTCTGACCATTGCGAATGCGGGTCAGCATGTCGGCGATCGGATCACTCATACTCATTTTGTAATCTCCTCGCTTACCAGCTGGCCTTAGTCAGGCCGGGAATGTCACCATGCATAGCTGCATCGCGAATCTTGCTTCTAGCCAAACCGAATTTACGGAATGTGCCACGTGGACGGCCTGTTAAACCGCAGCGGTTGCGCTGACGGCATGGGCTGGCATTACGTGGTAATGCTTGAAGAGCGGTGCGAGCTTCCATGCGCTCTTCCATCGAGCGGGTAGCATCGTTAATAATATCTTTAAGTTCTTTACGTTTTGCGGCGAACTTCTGTGCGCAAGCTTGGCGCTTGAGTTCACGGTTAATTAAAGCAAGCTTTGCCAATTAAATCACCTCGCTTAGTTGCGGAATGGAAACTTAAAGGCGCCTAAAAGTGCTTTGGCTTCCTTGTCAGTTTTGGCTGTTGTTGTAATGCTGATATTTAAACCACGGAGTTTGTCGATCTTGTCGTATTCAATTTCCGGGAAAATAATCTGTTCCTTCAAACCTACGTTGTAGTTGCCGCGGCCGTCGAAGGCACGTGGGCTAACACCACGGAAGTCACGAACACGCGGGAAAGCGATTGTGACTAAGCGGTCAAGGAATTCATACATACGTTCGCCGCGCAATGTAACCATGCAGCCGATCGGCATATTTTCACGAATCTTGAAGTTCGCAATAGCCTTTCTTGTTTTGGTGACAACTGGTTTTTGACCGGAGATCTTGGTCAAATCTTCAACAGCGTGATCTACAAGCTTCTTGTCAGTAACTGCATCACCGACACCCATGTTAAGAGTAATCTTGGTGATACGTGGAACTTCCATAGTGGTCTTGTAACCGAATTCTTTTGTCAAAGCCGGAACGACTTCTTCAAGGTATTTCTTCTGAAAACGAGACATTTGTTAAGACCTCTTATGCTGTTGCGCCAACTGTGGAGCCGTCACTCTTGAAGACGCGAACTTTCTTGCCGTCAACTACGTTGAAACCAACTCTGTCGCCCTTGCCAGTCTTAGGATTGACAAGCATGACGTTGGAAGCGTCGATTGGGAGTGTCTTGTCCATAATACCGCCAGCCTGACCAAGCATAGGATTCGGCTTAACGTGCTTTTTAACAATGTTGATGCCTTCTACGGTAACTTTACCGTCGTGATGCACCTGAGTCACTGTACCTTTTTTACCTTTATCGCGGCCGGTGATAACGATAACTTCATCACCTTTACGAATACGTTGCATTCTGTTCTCCTTAAAGAACTTCAGGAGCCAATGAAACGATCTTCATGAAGCGCTCAGTACGCAATTCGCGTGTAACTGGCCCGAAGATACGAGTTCCGATCGGTTCGAGTTTGTTGTTAAGCAGGACAGCTGCGTTACCGTCGAAAGAAATGGAAGAACCATCTTGGCGGCGTACGCCTTTGGCAGTTCTAACCACGACAGCACTGTAGACTTCGCCCTTCTTTACACGCCCACGGGGAGCGGCTTCTTTGACGGTCACTTTGATAATGTCGCCAATGTTTGCATAACGGCGCTTAGAGCCGCCCAACACTTTAATACACTGTACTGAACGTGCGCCGGTGTTGTCGGCTACGCTCAAATTAGATTGCATCTGAATCATGTTTTAATATTCCCAACTTATTCCAAGTTTGACAAAATGTCCTCGGATAGTATTGGTCCCGTCCGGGAGAAGAGTCCTCATCACAATTTCGCGAAGCCTTCAAAAAGGGTTGAAGGAGCTCCATTGATCTGATTCCCCAGTAAAGACCTATAGGTTTGCCTATAAATCAAAAGAGCCGCAATTATATCTAATCAAAGATATAGTTGCAAGCTCTTCTGATTTTTTGTTACAACTTAGATGATTACAGCTCTTTCGATAATCTTAGAAACTTTCCAGGATTTCGTACGAGAAATCGGGGTTGTTTCTGCGATTTCAACGATATCGCCTTCTCTCACATCGTTGTTTTCATCATGAACATGATACTTCTTGCTCTTGATGACAATTTTTCCGATCGGATGCTTGACTTTGCGTTCTACCAATACAGTGACGGTTTTATCCATCTTTGTGCTGGTAGCTTTACCGATCAATGTGCGTTGAAGTTTTGTTTCGCTCATTTGGAAGCTGCCTTTTGAGTCATGATGGTGCGGACACGAGCAATTTCACGACGAGTCTTTCTAATAAGACTTGTATTCTGAAGCTGCTGGTGGGACTTTTGGATGCGAAGATTGAACTGAGCTTTCAAAAGCTCTTGAAGTTCTTTCTTGAGACCGTCCATGTCCATAGCACGTAAGTCTTTATCTTTAGCCTTCATTTACTATCTCCTTACTGGCCGATTTGGCGTGTAACGAAAATAGACTTCAAAGGCAACTTAGCAGCTGCTAAGCGGAAAGCTTCTCTAGCCAACTCTTCATCAACACCGTCTAATTCATAAATAACACGGCCCGGTTGTACCAAGGCTACCCAGTATTCCGGATTACCTTTACCGTTACCCATACGGACTTCAGCAGGTTTGCTGGAGATTGGTTTGTCCGGGAACACGCGGATCCAAACGCGACCGCCACGTTTAATGTGACGAGTAATAGCACGACGTGCTGCTTCAATCTGACGGGCTGTCAGACGACCGCGTTCTGTAACTTTCAAACCGAAAGAACCGAAGGAGACTTTTGCGCCTCTCTGAGCCAAACCGTAGTTACGGCCCTTCTGGTCTTTACGGTACTTTGTTCTATTTGGTTGAAGCATCGTTATTCACCTTCTTTAGCTGGAGCTTCGGCTGCAGCAGGTTTCTGCTGACGCTGTCTGCCTTCGCTCTTTGCGCCTTCGGCGTTTTTACGGGAACGACGGCCAGCTGGTTTGGCTGGACGGCGGTTGCGACGGTCTTCACGTTCCGGAGCCGGTGCTTCTTGAACTGCATCACGGCCAAGGTTATCGCCTTTGTAGACCCAAACCTTAACGCCGATAATACCGTAAGTAGTATTGGCTTCGGAGAAACCGTAGTCAATGTCAGCCTTCAAAGTATGAAGAGGAACACGACCTTCGCGGTACCATTCTGTACGGGCGATTTCAGCACCGTTCAAACGGCCGGAGGACATGATCTTGATACCTTGTGCGCCGAGACGCATTGCGTTCTGCATTGCGCGCTTCATTGCACGGCGGAACATGACACGCTTTTCTAACTGCTGAGTAATACCGTCAGCAATCAACTGTGCATCCAAATCCGGGCGGCGGATTTCTTCGATGTTGATATGGACTGGAACGCCCATAATCTTCTGGATGGCAGACTTCAAAACTTCGATTTCTTCACCCTTCTTGCCGATTACCATACCTGGACGAGCAGAGTAAATAGTAATCTTGGCATTCTTAGCCGGACGTTCGATAAGAATGCGGCCGACAAAGGCGTTTTTGAGCTTTTCACCCAAGTACTCACGAACCTTCAAGTCTTCTGCTAAAGTGCGGGAAAAATCGCGGCCAGTAGCATACCAACGAGAGGTCCAGTCGTGTGTTACAGGAAGGCGGAAGCCTGTTGGATTAATTTTCTGTCCCATACGTCACCTGTTATTTCTTGACCGGAGTATCGCCAACTGTCACATAGATGTGGCAAGTCTGCTTACCGATACGTGCACCGCGGCCTTTAGCTCTAGCAGAGAAACGACGCAGAGTAGCGGCCTTTTCAACATAGATAGAAGTAACACGGAGCTCATCGATGTCAGCACCGAAGTTGTGTTCTGCGTTAGCAATAGCAGATTCCAATGCTTTACCGACGATTCCGGCAGCCTTCTTCTGTGTGAAAGAAAGAATATTTAAAGCCTTGTCAACGGGTTTGCCGCGGACAAGATCAGCAACCAAACGGCCCTTTTGTGCCGAGAGGCGAACTCCACGTACAATTGCTGTGGTTTCCATTTACATTACCTCTTAGCTGCAACAGCCTTCTTATCGGCTGCGTGGCCCTTGAAAGTACGGGTAAGAGCAAACTCACCCAACTTATGGCCAACCATATTTTCGTTAATAAATACCGGCACGTGCTGACGACCATTGTGGACAGCAATTGTTAAGCCGATGAATTCTGGGAGAATTGTCGAACGACGTGACCATGTCTTAATAGGACGTTTGTCACGGCTAGCTTGAGCAGCTTCGACCTTTCTCAGTAAGGACCCGTCAACGAACGGTCCCTTCTTAAGCGAACGAGACATTCAGGCCCCCTTACTTACGATAACGACGGGACACAATCATGTTGTCCGTACGTTTGTTATTACGAGTACGATAACCCTTGGTGAGCTGGCCCCAAGGAGTTACAGGTGCGCGACCTGTACCTGTACGGCCTTCACCACCACCATGCGGGTGATCAACCGGGTTCATTACAACACCGCGGACTGTCGGACGAACACCGCGCCAACGCTTAGCACCGGCTTTACCGAGCTCACGGAGGCTGTTTTCTTCGTTGCCAACTGTACCGACTGTTGCACGACATTCAATCAAAATGCGGCGAACTTCACCGGAACGAAGACGAATCTGAGCGTATGCACCTTCGCGAGCCAATAACTGAGCGAATGCACCGGCACTTCTAACCATCTGAGCACCTTTGCCCGGCTTCATTTCGATGTTGTGGATTGTTGTACCAACCGGAATGTTACGTAAAGGAAGTGCGTTACCTGCTTTGATAGGAGCTTCCTGTCCGCTCATGATTTCATCGCCGGCTTTCAAGCCCTTAGGAGCGATGATGTATCTTCTTTCGCCGTCTTTGTAGAGAACGAGAGCGATATTTGCAGAGCGGTTTGGATCGTATTCAATGCGCTCAACGATAGCTGGAATACCATCTTTATCACGCTTGAAGTCGATAATTCTATAGGCCTTCTTATGACCGCCGCCTTGGTGACGGACAGTGATACGGCCGAAATTGTTTCTACCGGATCCACGGTTTTTCTTTTCAACCAATGGAGCGTACGGTTTGCCTTTATGCAAGTCAGGGTTCACGACCTTAACTGCGTGACGACGACCTGCGGATGTTGGTTTAAGTTTGACCAGAGCCATTACTTCACCTCTTGTGCGAAGTTAATTTCCTGACCTTCGGCCAAGCAAACATAGGCTTTGCGAACATCGTTGCGCTTGCCTTCGAAACGTCCGAAGCGTTTCTGCTTACCTTTTTCGTTCAGGATGTTAACACTCTTGACATTTACTTTGAAAAGTAATTCAACAGCTGCTTTGACATCTTCCTTTGTTGCTTCGGGAACAACCTGGAAGGCATATTGATTATTCTTTTCGCCAATCATCGTGCTCTTTTCAGAGACGATGGAGCCGAGGATAACCTTGTAAAGAAAATCTTTGCTCATCCCCACATCTCCTCAAGAGTTGCAACAGCATCCTTAGTAACGATAACCTTCTTAAAGAAGATCAGTGACAGCGGATCGGCATAGCGCGGTTCGACAACCCAAATGTTCTTAAGGTTGCGGCTGGCTAAATCTAAGTTAGAGCTGATTTCCTTAGTGATGATCAATGCGTTATCAACACCCATAGCTTTTAACTTGTTAGCGAAGTTCTTAGTCTTTGGTGTATCTACATCCATGCTGTCTACAACAACCAAACGGCCTTCTTCAGCAAGTCTGGAGAAAATGCAGGCCATAGCGCCGCGAACCATTTTCTTGTTGATCTTCTGAGAGAAGTTTTCGTCAGGTGTATTCGGGAAAGCTCTGCCGCCTCCACGCCAAACTGGAGAAGAAGACATACCAGCACGGGCACGGCCTGTACCTTTCTGGCGCCATGGTTTGCGTGTAGAGTGGTGTACTGCTTCACGATTCAATTGAGCACGTGTGCCAAGACGAGCATTTGCCTGATAGGCAACTACAACTTGGTGTACGAGTGCTTCGTTATATAAACGGGCAAACAAGGCATCGCTAGCCGCAAAGGTTGCGGTCTGCTGGCCCTGATCGTTCAATACTGTCAGTTCCATTAATCGCTCCTTTAAGCTTTAGCCTTGATGGCTGGACGAATAATGATTTCGCCGTTAGAAGCGCCCGGAACGGCGCCGCGAACCAAGATCAACTGACGTTCAGGATCTACGCGGGCGATAATCAAATTCTGAGTTGTGCGTTGGACATCACCTAAGTGACCTGCCATACGCTTACCTGGGAAAACGCGGCCCGGATCTTGGCGGTTACCAATAGAACCAGGAGCATTTGTAGACACGGAGTTACCGTGGCTGGCACGGTTTGAAGAGAAATGATGACGTTTGATAGCGCCAGCAAAACCCTTACCGATTGTTGTACCAGTTACGTCAACTTTCTGACCAACTGTGAACATATCGATAGGAAGAGTTTGGCCAACTTTCATTTCGCCAATCTTGTCATCTTCAACATGGAATTCTTTGAGCATGGAACCTGCTTCAACGCCAGCTTTTGCAAACTGACCCTTGAGAGGTTTGCTCACGCGTGATGGTTTCTTAGAACCAAAAGCGACTTGAACAGCGTTATAGCCATCAGTCTCAACCGTCTTAATCTGGGTAATACGGTTGTTAGACACGTCGAGCACTGTTACTGGGACGGAAACACCTTCCTCAGTAAAGATGCGCGTCATGCCAATCTTACGACCGACTAAGCCGAGCTTCTCACTCATTGTTATCTCCACCCTGGTTACGATTGACCAGGACATTCATTGAAAAAATAATCGCCAAAAGGTTGAGGCGATCACGAAAGTGGCGATCATATTCTTTTTTTTCTTTATTTGCAAATAGCTACGTTGATTTATTAATAATTTGTCACAACCGTTTAAAATTTTCTATTGCAAAAACCAAGAAAATAGGCTAGCTGTCGAACTTTGCGAAGATATCCTTTCGAAACATTTTGAATTTTGGCATTCTTCTTCAGAACCTTCGAGTTTTTATAATCCTCAAAATATTCGGCAAAAAATTCCCCTTCACGATGAAAAAACTTATTTTTCTATCTTTACTTCTCATTGCAAGCAGCCCTTTTGCTGCCTCTTCCGAACCGGAACAAAAGGTTTATCCCAATACGACTTGGGCAATTGGAACCATCGTCACTTCTCAGGTCAAAGCAGCCTCTGAAGAGAAAGCTAACTTTTGCCATAAACTAGTTAATGATGAAACCAGAAGACTGGAATATCTATTATCAGCTTACGATCCGGACAGTGATATTTCTAAATTAGGAAAACACGCAGGATCCTGGGTAGAAGTTTCTAAAGAGACAGCAGAAGTCCTGAAACTATCCAATAAGATTTCTTCTGAAACTCATGGAACCTATGATCCAACTGTCGGGGCATTAGTGAAATTGTGGAGCGTAGATCAGGACACGCATAGGATCCCGAGTAAAGAAGAAATCAAAAAAGCTTTAAAAAATGTCGGTTATTCTTCCATAGAGGTAAAAACAGAAGACGGCAAAAATTACGCCAAAATTGGCCCTAACCAAGAGATAACGCTCGGAGCAATTGGAAAAGGTTATATCGCCGATAAAGTTATGGAAGTTCTTTTAAAGAACGGCTGCTCAGATTCTTTGCTTAGTTTTGGAGGAAACATTATTGGCAGCGGAACTAACGGGGAAAATCAACCCTGGAGAGTCGGTCTCCAGACCCCAGCTAAAGATCGAGGCTATTATTTTGCTGTTCTTCCGGTAGACAACGCCTCCATAGTGACCTCGGGTGACTACGAAAAATTCTTTGTTCAAGACGGCGTCAAATACCACCATCTTTTAAATCCTTTAACTGGCAAGCCTGTTCGCGCAACTCTCTCTTCGGTCACTATTTACCACAAGAACTCTGCCACTGCAGATGCGTTATGCACAGCCCTTTTTGTTATGGGTTGGGATGAAGCTATCAACTATTTAAAAAAGCACCCTGATTTGATGGCAGTTTTAATGGATGAAGACCATCGTAAAGTTGCATATACTAAAAATTTAGAGGGTAAGCTCCGAATAGTTGACGACTATCTCAAAGCCAGCATAATTCAATAGCTTTTTCAAATAGTCTTATCTCAAATTTCACACCAATTCAATCGGTCTGTCTGTCGTTACACAGGCCGATTTTTTCTGGCTAATCCTGGCCGTTCGGTAATACTTAGTCAAGACGATTCTCTCACCTCTCATTCTCGTGAATCTCTCTCGGAAATTCGGATATCAGCCGGACCAAAAGTCTTCCAATAATGTTTATTTCAAGACTTCCGAATACTTCCTTTGTCCGTTTAGAGATATCGGTTGTCCGATTGTCCAATTGTTTCAGTTTCCAGGCATTTCTAGAATTTTATTGTGTTCGTTAAATCCCCTGGAGAATACAATGAAAAGAAGAAGTTTATTTAAAGCGGCTCCTATTCTTCTGGCTGCCGGTGGCCTTCCGACCTTGGCCCGTGCACAAGCCACATCCTCTCAGAACGAATGGGACGTTGTAGTAGTTGGCGCAGGTTTTGCCGGACTTTGTGCAGCCTTGGAGGCTGCAGAAAAAGGCGCAAAAGTTGTCCTTATCGAAAAAATGAACCGGCCTGACGGCACTACCATCTACTCCTCCGGATGGATTGCTTGTGTTGGCAGCAAATTCCAAAAGGATCATCCAGATTCAAAAGAAGCCTTTTTCAATGACATGATGAAGCTATCGGGATATCGCAGTGATCCTGAATGCATCAAAGTTTACGCAGAAGAGGCAGGAGACGGTGTTGATTGGCTAGCCAGTCACGGTACTCCTTTCTATCTATGGGAGAACCTTCCGGCTCCTGAACTTTCACGCTGCCTTATCTCACCAGGAGATGGAATCACCGGCGGCTCACAATTAGTTCGCTGTGTCTTAAAAGCATTAGAAAAGAAAGGTGTGCCAATTCACTACAACACCAAAGCTATCGAATTAATTACCGACGATTTATTAAATGTGAAAGGCGTAGTGTGCCTGACAAAAGACAAAAGAGTTGAGTATTTGGCTAAAGGTGGAGTTATTCTCACCACGGGAGGCTACGCTGCAAATCAAGCAATGGTCACTCAGTTCATTGGTCCGTGGGCATCTAGATTAGTTTTGCGCGGTTCGCCGTGGATTACAGGAGAGAACATCACAATGACTCAAAAAGTCATGGCCAAACTAGTTAATCTGGATCAATTCTATGCTGGTCCTATGACACCGACCGGAAAAGCGAATCCCTCTCCATTAATGCATGCTGGCTACGGTATCCAAGTTAACAATCAAGGCAAACGATTTGTGGAAGAAACATGGTTGCAGGTGCCAAAAGCCAAAGCAATTGCTGAAAGAACGCCTGACAATATCTCTTATATGTTGATCGGCCAAGACGCCGATAAGAATTCAAATATTCTTACGAACACTCTGACTCGTTTCCGTCGCCTCGGTTACGAAGTTCCATCAGGAAACACCATTGAAGAAGTGGCGAAAAAGGCCGGCGTTCCGGTTAACAATCTTTTAGCGACCGTAAAAGAATTTAATACCGCTGTCAAAAAAGGTAAGTGCAAGGATCTGGTCCCGCCTTATTCCTATGACGAACCGCACGCATTGGAAACTGGGCCTTATTACATGATTCCGGCTGCCGGCGGCATTGCCAGCACTTTTGGTGGTCCAAAGATTAACGGAAAAGCTGAAGTGGTAAACACAGAAAACCGTACTATTCCCGGACTCTACGCAGCAGGTGCTGCCGCAGGCGGAGTGTGGTATCAGGATGACATTGGCGGGAACCAATTAGGCGGCTGCATGGTTTTCGGACGCGTAGCAGGAAGAAACGCCGCTCTTAGAGCAAAAGAACAAAATTAAGGAGTAAAAAATGCGAAAAAATTTGGTTCTTCTCTTAGCTTCTCTTTTGATCGCTTTGCCGGCTATGGCTCAAGATTCTTTCCTTGCCGATAGGCACGTGACAAAGAGTGTTAATTGTACTGCGTGCCATGAAACACAAGCTTCCAAACAAGGTGCAGAAGTCTCTTCTGGAAAGTGCGTCCAATGCCATGGAACTTTAGAAAATATAGCGGCAAAAACAAAAGACAAAAAACTTGATCCTGATCCCCATTACAATCACTTAGTTAATACGGATTGCCAAGAATGCCATAGAGGACATGAGCAAAGTAAAAACGTTTGTGCCAATTGCCACAACTTAAAGTACAAGGTTCCCTAAACTATGACAAAGCCTTTTCCTGCAAAATGGCCAAAAGAGTTTGATCCAGATTCTTCCTCCATCTCTGCCGAATCTTTCTTAATTGAGCAGATGACGGAGGAAGCTTCTCCTCCGAAGCTGCATCGGCACACCACCGGACAGCTCAGTATAACTTTAAATGGCCATGCAGGAATTGTGCTTCAAGAAGGATATTGGGGAGTTCCGGTTGCTTGCGCTGCATGGTGTCCAGCTGGAACTTATCATTGCGGAGTTCTCAGCTCAAATGCGCAAGTCCTTTTTGCACACTTTGATCCTCAATTTTCTTCATTACTACCAAATATACCTCAGAGACTCGTGCTGAACTCCATGACTTTGGAAATGCTTAAGCACGTATCTCAGAAAAAAATAAAGTACGGTGACTCCAACCATTCAAGCAAGCTCTGGGAAGTTATAGTCCATGAACTCTCTCTATCTACTGTACTGCCAAAAATCTTCGCTCCGCTTCCTTTAAATCCAGAACTTCGTCGTTTAACTGAACAATTTATCTCTGATGCCGATTGCCGGAACAAAACTGCCACGGACGTAGCAAAAGCCATGAATATCTCCGAAAGAACCTTGAGGCGAAGGCTTCTTGAAAATACGGGATTAACCTTTGCCGAGTGGATCGGCCAAATCAAATTATGGGTCGGAATAAGCGAATTACGAAAAGGGAAGACTGTTGAAGAAGCCGCCTACGAAGCAGGTTTCCTGAATCCTTCTTCATTCATTGTAGCTTTTAAAAAAGTTTTCGGAACCACTCCCAGTAATTTTAAACGGAACGTTTGAAGTTTATTTTTTCAAATTCTCAGAGACAGTCTTCATCTTTGGTCTTTACTGAACTACAAGCAAAAAATTTTCAAATCCTTCTGAGCTCCTGCGAGGCAGTGCTTTCCGTTGGATCTGGAGCAAATTTTCTTCCAAACATCTTGATGTAAACGTCATCTTCGATCCAGATCGTTTTACTGACCTACAAGAAAATAATTCCTCAATCCTTTCAAAGGCACGCCAGCTGGCGCCTCAAACAACATCAAGAGGACTTTTTCTTCCAAACATTAAGACCTGCAGCTTCGTTTCAGCTCTCAAGGTTTTCTTCATCAATACGATGAGCAATCGCGGATAAGGAATCACAAATAGTTCGGCATGGTAGTGTGCCCGTAATACTTACCTTTCAATGAGTTGTCTTTTCACTCCTCCTAAAATCGGAAAGGATTGAAATGTGTAGACGGTATGAATATCAGAACTATAGGCTTAGTCCTCGGTGTAGCCTCCGGCATCTTGTGGGGCTTAATGGATATTGCCTCCCAATTTCTTCTTCACAACTGTCAAATGGAGCCGCCAGCATTCATTTCTTTAACAATGGTTATTACCTCAGCGGTACTAATTTTTTATTGTCTTGCCACTAGACCCCAGAAGTTTTTTGTTCCGCTCCGCTCAATACACAGTTCTTTTTCCCTGATAGTATTCGGTTGCCTTATTCTTGGTACAGAAGTTGCTTTTTTCTCCTGTGTAAAGGGGACCAACGCTGCGACAGCAGCAGTTCTTGCCTCAAATCGTCCATTCTTTATCATGCTGCTTCTTTGTTTTCTTGGCTCTATGCCAACAATCAAACAATTCTTATGCAGCGTAATGGCGGTCACCGGAATAGCTTTACTAGTCACTAAAGGAAATTTTTCCAGCCTGTCGTTTAATGCAGTCGATACTCTTGTCGGATTGGGTGCCCCGTTTTTTAGCGCTTGCTATACCTTGCAGTCCCGAAATCTTATAGAGCGTTTTGACCCGGTTGTTGTTATGGCGTGGGCAATGACGATGGCCACTATCTTAGCTAACTGCTATGTGCCTTTTTGGAGCGTCCGGCTGGAATGGACGACTTTATTTATATTAGCGATTTTGTGCGTCAGTGTCGTAGGCCACATCTTGGCCTATCTATGTTATCTGCTGAGCGCAAGCAAAATTAATCCTACTGTAACCGGTGTTCTTGAAACAGTTGAACCTTTAACGACTGTAATCCTCTCTTACCTTCTCTTTAAGATTGCTTTGGATAGAGCGATGGTAGGAGGAGCCATTTTAATCTTGCTTGCAGTAAGTATTCTTGGTCTAACACGTCACAGAAAATCTGCTATTGATGCCTCAGCAATGAATTCCAAGCATTAGATGCTGCTCCCTTTTAGTGTGAGAGTTTAAAAATTCATCGAGTGAAAAAAAAGCCCCCATAAATATGGAGGCTCTCGGTTTCAGTCAAGTATTACTGAACTTTAATTTCGACATCGACGCCAGCAGGCAAGTCGAGTTTCATCAAAGCGTCAACTGTTTTATCAGTCGGATCGATGATGTCCATCAATCTTTGATGAGTTCTGATTTCAAGCTGATCACGGCTTGTCTTGTTGACGTGTGGGCTGCGGAGAATATCGAAGCGCTGAATTCTTGTAGGAAGAGGAACTGGACCTCTAACTAAAGCGCCGGTTCTCTTGGCAGTGTCAACAATCTCAAGAGCGGATTGATCGATCAACTTGTAATCAAATGCCTTGAGGCGAATACGAATGCGTTGGCTTTGCATTATTTATCCTTTAAAGAGCGAGGGGTCAGAAGCCATTTCTGACCCGCGAAATTACTTGACTAAATTAACCTTCGATCTTGGAGACAACACCAGCACCTACTGTGTGGCCGCCTTCACGAATAGCGAAACGAAGACCTTCTTCCATAGCGATCG
>NZ_CABSJB010000053.1:0-14469 GCF_902477955.1 uncultured Turicimonas sp.
AATCTGACCCAAACTCAGGCAGATGATTTGAAGAAAGAATTCAAATCAAAGTTTGGATCCGCAACTACGCTTGAGTTCCAAGGCACTATAGCCGGCGTTTCACATGATGATAAATTGAATGTTGCCAAAGTCAATGAACTTTATGACAACGTGGAGTCCTTAAGAGACGTCACAATCATTAGTCACAATCTGGAAGGTGAAGGAAAAGACGTTGAAATTGGAGAAAACGGAGTTAAGCACTCCGCCGGTTTCAAAGGCGTAAATGAAGCAGCTTCAATTACAGTAAAAGACGGCAAAACTTTAGAGTTAGTCGGAGAAAAGGATAACTCTAATTTCTTAATCACGGCTGTCAATACAGTTGTAGAAGGTTTTTCTAAACTGATTCTCGGCTCTAAAGGCTTGGAAGGTACATATTCCGGAAAGACGGCGGCAATTCAACTTACTGACACAAACGCAGCCTTGCTGGTTAAAGCCGGACTCTACGAAGTTGACAGCGTTACAGGAGAAGGTTACGTTGCAGTTGACAACGAGGCGGTTCTTGCTCTTCAAGGCGGCTCTCAGAGCGGAAAGGTAGATGTCAAAGGACAATTGGATGTCAAAGGTGATGCAAAACTAGGACATGCTGAACTTGCTGAGGGTTCGGTTCTAAACAATTCAGCAAATCTTCATCTGGCTTCCATTGATTCCTCTGCCGGAGCAGTCTACAACCAGACTGCCGGCTCTCTTCAATCTGATTCAGGGTGGTTTGACAACGCCACTTTGAATATCAGCGGAGGAAAACTCGACGGCTCTCTGATTAAAGACGCCGAAGGCAACGCTGCCGGGCTGGGTAATAACACTATTAATATCAGCGGGAGCGGAAAGAATCCGATCATTACAACTACTGCCCCTGCAGAAAGTAAAAAGCATTGGAAAGATAACTTGACGGTTGTCTATACACCTGAGCTTACAAGTGAGACGACGGTTAATGTCTACGAAGGCGGTGTTCTTCAAGCCGACAAACTCAATTTCGACGGTACAACTGAAAATTCTGTCGTATTGGCCGGCGGTGCGCTGGAAACAAAACTTGATCAAGTATTCAATGATGTTAAACGGGATATTTTGACGCTTGACGGAACTGATTCCAGCGGTCAGATTGGTGTTCCTACCCAAGTGCTCGGCGCAACAAGCGTTGGGGCCATGAAGGAAGAAGTAAAAAATGCTGTTTATGGGCACAGCGGACTCGTCGTTTTCAATGACGAATATCTAAAGATGTCCGGCGTTATTGATGCTATGCAGCATTTTGTAGCGAGTGCTGAAAATCCCGGAGTAATTGATCCCGATAATCCTTATACGCCCGGAGACACTTCTTCTGGTGTGTACTTAGCTTTCACAGGCCAAGTTGACGGAAAATTAACTGTTGACTTAGCTAACCAGTTCGATTCGGAGCAGAGCAGCGGAGATCTCGCCGGAGTGGTGTTAAGCCATACTGTTCTGTACAACGAATCAGCAAACGATCCTAATAAATTAAACCATAATTTGGTTATCGGCTTTAATGAGCACAATCATCCGAATGCAAACGTCATTGATGTAAACCAGGGTATTGGTTTTCTAAGTGTTGACGGTGCCGATCAAGTTCATATTGAAGAAGGCAAGGAGTTTGTGCTCGTCGGTCATCACGATGATGACGATATCAGAACTGATGAAGACAGAAACAACGTTCATAGTGTCCCTGACAGTGTTTTATTCAACGAGAAGACTGCATTAATTAAAAATGACAACAATGACGGAGGTCATGTTGAAGTTTCCGGAAAATTTACCTACGGAAGCTTCGCAGCCCATACCCCGACAATCGGCTGGATTGGCTCACTGCTCATCCATGACTCAGGCACTGTAGAGGCCAAGAATGGTGAGTATGCTGTTTGGGATATTGAAAACAACGGCAAGATTCACATCAATAAAGGCTCTATTCTTCATTCGCACAATTACACCGGCACCGGAGATTGGCTCAACGAAGGTCAAATCTGGTTAGGTAACTCTCATTCCGGACAAGTTGCCGATAAAGACCATATTCCATTTGAGATTAAAGGTAAGTTTGAAAATGCAGAAGGAGCAATTTTCAGTTCTGCTAATAAAACTAACCTTATTGTCAGCAATGAACTTTTGAACAAAGGTTCTGGGCTTTATTCTGTACTTACCATTGCTGAAAACGGAGTTTCTGTTAATAAGGGAGAAGAAAGCGGAAAAGCCATTGAGGTTCAAACCGGAGGAAAACACGTCAACGACGGCTCCTCTTTCTTTAAGAAAGTCAGTGTTTCCGGTCTTATTCAAAACTTTAAAGATTTTGTGATTGGAGCTGACTCTTCGACGTCAACTTTGGCTGAAGCAGATGCCGATACAGATGAGAAGGCTTTTGAAGTTGCAGCCGGAGGACGTTTTGAAAACAAAGGTAACTTAACTGCTAGCTCCATTCAAACCTCTCAGATCGCCGGAGAGCTCGACAATACCGGGGTGGCAAATTACAACGATATGGTAATTGCAGATACCGGTTCTTCTACTACAGCAAATTATGAAAAAGGAGAATGGCTGACAGTTCACGGTTCTCATCAAAACTCTAAAGTCTCCATCTGGAACAGGATTGATGTCGGCCAGAGCGGTAAACAGGAAAATTCCGGATCTTTGGAAATAGCTGACGGCTTTAATGTTGCCGGAGAGTTTGTTAATACCAAGACAGGCACACTCGATGCTTCAAAAGTCGGAAATACTGAAGTAAGCGGAACTCTTACAAATGACGGCCAAGCTCAGTACAAAGACATGACTGTGCAAAACGGCGGCAGCTCTATTAATACCGGCTACGAAAAAGGAGAGTGGCTCAAGATTGAAGACGGAGGCAAGCACGCTAACTCCGGCGTTTCTATCTGGAACCAGCTTGCTGTTGACGGTGAGCTGCACAATGAGAAAGACGGCAGGCTTGATGCAACGAAAGTAGAAAACACTGAAGTCACCGGTGCTCTTACCAATGACGGCACGGCCAACTACGATGATATGACTATCAAAGACGGCGGTCTCTCAGACAATAAAGGCTATGAAAAAGGAGATATCAAAACTGTAGGGCCGGACGGCACCCATAAGAATTCAGGCACCTCGATTTGGAATGAAGTCAAAATTGCCGGCGGTGACTTTGAAAATACCGGCATAACCAATACGGATAAGCTCACCATCGACGACGGAAAAGTTGAAGTCGGATCCGGTGAACTAAATGCTAAAGATACCGATCTTAACGGCGGAGATTTAGTCATCGGCAATGACAAGCCATTGGCTGAAGAAAATAAAGCTCAAGTCGAATTCAGAACCGATAAACCAATTGATACGAATATTTATGTCAAGAATAACGGTGATTTGGGCTTAGGTGAAGACGCACTGGAGTTTGCAGATGTTGTCAGTGCTCTTCGTATTCCTGATGTCCCAAGCCGCCTGGTTGTTACCGAGCAGGTTGTTACCGGGCCGGGAGGAGGCATTGCTGTTGGTCCGGAAGTCTGGACAGATGAAGACAATCATGTCCAAATCGGCAACGGTGACTTGTATTTTGCAGACGGCAGCTACACTGTGATCAAAGCTGAAGCGGCTGCAAATTCACCGATATTTACTACAAAGAGCGATATCGCCAAAGTGACTGTGGAGCCGGGAGCAACTTTAGTCTTAGGAGACCTGCAGGAGCCCGGAGACTACTCAATTGTCAGCGGTTTTGTCACTTCAGGCAATGAAGATGAAACCGGCTGGATCGGAGGCTGGATAGCAAAAGATAATCTTTATGCACTTGCGCAGCAGGGTACGGGTCTTGAGTGGATTCTGACCCTGCATCATGATCCAGCGAATATTTGGGTCAATGCTCAGTTAGCAGATGTCAGGACCCTTTATCCGGATATTGTTATACCGAATAACGTTAACAAAGCGTTAAACGGTCCTTGTTCCGGAGGAGCTGACGAGCAGCTCATCTGCAAGATTCTCAAGGATAAGACAGCCGGCAGGGATATTAAGACTAAGCTGCTTAATTCCGTGGTCATGATTGGTCAGGCATCGGGTGCTTTGTCTATTACTAATGACTTGGCAGACAGTGCAACCGATTCTGTTGAAAAACACCTTTCTTTCAGAGATTACGGTTATGCCAACGGCGTGCTGAAAGATTATTCCGGATTGCATTTGTGGGCGGATTTGTTAGGAACCCGTCTGAGGACAAATGATTTGGATGGTGCGGGCAACATGAACGGCGGCTTCAGAGCTTATTCGGGAGGATTTGTTATCGGAGCAGATCATCAGTTCGAGGCTATGCCTGATGTACGTGCAGGTTTAGCGTTCTCCTTCCAGAAGGGTAAAGCAGACTCTCTTGGAGATTATGTCGCAACACGGAACAAATTCAATCAGTGGATGGTCCATGGCTATGTTGCTAAGGACTTTGGCAACGATCTGAACTGGATTAGCTCAATCAATGTCGGCCAGAACATAAGTAAAGCTTCGCAGTCACTGCCTTTGTGGTCGGGTTTTGACCGCTCGGAGGCACGTATTAAAAATACAGTTGCCAACGTTGCAACAAAACTTGAGAAAAACATTCAGGTCTCTGAAAACGTTCATATCGTTCCTCACGCCGGCCTTCGCTGGATGAGAACTCATACACAGGGATACACCACGAAACTTAACGGTCAAAGTGCCTTCCGTTACGGCAGAACTTCCACGAATTTGCTTCAGGTTCCCCTTGGTGTCGGTGTTGAAGCACAAGCTTCTTTCGGAGACTGGAGAATTCGCCCTCAAGCTGATTTGACTCTTGTTTACAGCATCGGAAACCTTAAAAACTCTACAACGGTTTCAGGGGTTACTGTCGGAGAACTCGATTCTATGTCCAATCAATTTGCCGGAAGGTTCTCCTCAAAACTTCAGGCCGGAGTGCAGGTTGAAAGAAAAGGCGTTTCCGGAGGACTTCAATTCGGTTTGACAAAAGGCTCTGCGGGCAAGCTTGATGCAGCAGTCAAGCTCGAAGGGAGATACAGATTCTAAGGAGAAAGGCAGGGATCTACCCTGCCTATTGAAGCTTAATTATGACGTTGAATTATTTTTCCTCTGAATTGCCTTGCTCTTTACGCATGTGTTCAATCAACTCGACAGCAGATTCGTCAGTTGTCAGCTCTGTTTTTTCGGCTTCCCCTTTCATATCTTTTTGCAAAGAATTCATGGCAAAAAGCATGGAGTTAGCTATGCGAATAGATTTCTTTTCTACTGTTGAGCTTTCCTTATGCACGGGATTTTTAACGATCTCGCCAAAAACTTCTGTGGTTGAATACACACGTCCAGCCTTTGCATCTTTAATTGCTTGTTTCAAACGTTTTGCAATCAACTCTTTTTCTTTCAAAGAGTGTTGTTTCAAATCAGTGTTCAAACAAAGCCTCCACTTTGTCAAGAACTTCTTGAATAATGAAGTCAGGTACCTTTTCACAAAATTTTCCGTTGCGTGCAGCAAGATCAAGCGTTCTCGGTTGGTCGCAGCGTACAACACCAGTGGTTTCAAGTCCTGCTCCCATAAGAGTTACGGCAAAACCGTTGTCTCTGGCAAAACCTGCACCATTAGAAATGGGAAGTACAACCTGAGTTTGCGTAACGGCGTTGAAGCGGTCGGAAGAAACAACCAAAATTGGTCTTGTTCCTTGCTGCTCCCTTCCCTGAACGGGGTCAAGGCAGACTCGGTAGATGTCTCCTCTGCATATCTTTTTCATAAAAGTTCCTTGCCCTGCGGAGCGGAGTTAAGCCATTGTTCATCTTCCAAGGTGCGGCTAGTTTTGGATGCTTCAAATTTGTCTAACAAATCATCTAGCTTTGTTTTTTTTCTCACCGTCTTTAAGGCTTTGAGGATGACCTTACCGTCTTCTACTTCCCACGTAAGTTCATCCCCGATTTCTAGTTTCAAAAAATTACTAATGAAAGAAGGAACGGTTGTAATTGCAGAGCCCCCGGCTCTTCTCAATGTCGTTGTAGTCATGGGCACCTCCCTTAATAAGTTATATAAAAGTATAACTGAAAAGTTAAGAACTATGTACCCGGACGTATTAATGGAAAAGGAAGTCAATTGAGTTACGAAAAAATGACACGTGAGGCTTCGGATTACCGAGAGATAGCAGAAGATATGCTCGCAGCAGGACTGACTTGTATGCAGGTTTCACAAATTCTTCCGGTTAAGAGAAGAACGGTTATTGACTGGGGGCATTTGAAAACTCACGGGAGAAAAGAGAATTTTCTGGAGAGAATGGGACTCGAACGTGAGGCGTTTAAACCCATAGTCGTTGCATTTATCGGTTCCGGCTGGGGCTACAGGAGTCTTTCCAAATTCCTTGACTTAAATCTGTGGTTCGTCAGAGATGTGGCAAGAGACTATCGAAGAGGAACTCTTAAAGGAGGTCACGATGCCTAACGAAAGTTCCACAGGCTTCAGTCTTCGTCAGTTCACGAAGATCCTAGCCGGAGGTTTGATTTTAGTTGCCTCAGCAAGTGCAGCCGCAGACGACTTCGAATTGCTTGCCAAACGGTGCGCTCCAACGGTGGCAGTCGACACACTGCGTGCCTTAGTCAAAACAGAATCGGACTTCAATCCATACGCTATAGGAGTGGTCGGAGGTTCAGTTGTTCAACCTAAAGCGTTTCATGAAGCCATGAGCACGATAGCCAAACTTGAGTTATCAGGGGCTAATTATTCAGTTGGACTAGCGCAAATCAATAAAAAGAACTTTTCGAAGTATGGGTTGGACGCTGCTCAAGCATTGGATGCCTGTACGAATTTAAAGGCTGCTTCAAAGATTTTAGGTGCGTGTTACGCCAAAGCGCAAAGAGAGGGAGCCAGAGGCCAGCAAGCTTTGCATGATGCATTGTCTTGTTATTACTCGGGAAACTTTAAAACCGGCTATGACCATGGTTATGTCAACAAAGTAAGAACTTCTGCCGGGCTCCAAGCGCAAGTGCCCTCTATTACAGCACCAGAACAAAAGAATTTGCCGGAAGAAAACACTTCCAGGCCTTTGATTTCCTCGTCATCACAGCAGACGAGGGGACTTATTTTTTAACTTTCCTAAAGGAGATATTTATATGAAATTTATCAGCAAACTTCAAGCCCCCGCATTCCTTTCTCTGTTCTTAATTGCTGCCTTTGCAGATCCTGCACTGGCGGCAGCAGGAACTCAGAGCGTCAACAATCTTTTTCAGACGATTTTAAATGTGCTGCAGGGAGTTTCTCTTGTAGTAGTGACCATTGCTATTTTGTGGGCAGGCTACAAGATGATTTTTACAGCAGCTACTATCCAGCACGTTGCCGGCCCCTTCTTAGGAGCTATTGTCGTGGCAGCTGCTCCTTGGCTTGCAGAGCTTCTTGTGGGTTAGGTCTATGGATTTGCAAGCTCCTTTGTTTAAGGGTGCGACGAGGACACCGTGTGTTTTCGGTGTCCCGATCAAAGCCTTTGTCGCCAATATCGGACTTTTCTCTCTGCTTGGGCTCTGGGTTTGGGTGCCCCTGCTGCTTCTGTGCGTACCTTTGCATTTTTATCTCAAGTCTGTTGCAGATAAAGACGATCAAATTTTTCAGCAAATTCTTGATCGTCTTCCGCTGGCTAACGGAGCCAACAAGAACTACCAAGAGGGAATTGTTTCGTTTTCCCCGAAACAAAAAGCCGACTGTGTTTGTGTTTTGAATGACCTACAGAAAAAGGAGTAAACGGCAGTGTTCTCAGAAAAACAGTCTAAAGAAAAACAAGAAAAGTCTTTATCTGCCTATTTGCCTTATTCGGCAGTGATTGCGCCAGGAATTGTGATCTGCAAAGAAGGAGATCTTGTCGCAACGGTAAAAATTTCCGGGAAGGTCTTTGAAGCTGTAAGCAACGAAGATCTACAAAGAGATGCAGAGCGTCAGAACAACTTTTTGAAAGTGATGGCCGGTGCCTCTCAAACCGATGAAATATCCATCAAAGTTCATCGGATTAGAAGAGTAATCCATGATGAACTGTCGGCTCCTACCGATCCCAGAACTGATTTTGTAAACAGATTCATTTCTGAGTACAACAGGAACGTTTCCGACGGTAATTTAATGGCAACAGAGCTTTATGTAACGTTAGTCAGTCATAAAGCAAATCCTCTTAGCATCTTTACGCTTTTCGGAGGAGATAAAAGAAAACCGGAAGAAATTAAAGAAGAACTAGACCAAAGAATTGAGGACTTCAAAAAAGTTTTCTTAGCTCTTTACGAGTCCCTGCAGGACTATGAGCCGGTTATTCTTTCCGAGTATGCGGAAAACGGCATCACTTACTCTAATCAGTTAAGTTTTTACAACTATCTGATTACCGGCCAATGGCAGAAAATCAGAGTCCCTTCGATGCCTTTGGATGAAGCCTTGGGCAATGTTCAGATATTCGTCGGAAGCGACACAATTGAATTTCAAACTGCTCTTGAAAACAGTTATGCTCAGTCTATAGAGCTCAAAGATTATCCCTTGGCAACCTTCTCAAGAATCTTAGACGGACTGCTTTACAACAGTAATTTCGACCAGAGTCCTTATCCGTTTATTGAAACTCAGACCTTTACAGCCATGAGCAAACAAAAAGGTCTGACTGTTCTGAAGCGGCAGCAGAATCAATTGAACAATGCTGAAGATGACGGCTTAAGTCAGATTAGGCTTCTTTCGATAGCCCGTGATATGGTCGCAAACGGTGAGATTGTTGTCGGTGAATACTGCTATTCGCTTTTCGTTTTCGGAGATAAAGAAAAGGTTTATAAAAACGCCAACGATGCCGTAAAGAAACTGCAAGACGCAGGATTTCTGCCAGTGAAGTCTACTTTAGCTTTACCGACAAGTTATCTGCATCAAATCCCCGGATGCAAACAACGTCCGAGAGTCGCAAGAATTACGAGCATGAACTTTGCTCACTTGGCAGCGTTTCACAATTTCCCGTGCGGAAAAAGAGACCGTAACCCGTGGGGAGAGGCTGTAACTCTGATGAGAATGCCCTCGAATCAGCCCTACTACTTTAATTTTCATTACACGGATGCAAAGGCGGATTCTTTCGGAGAAGTCCCGCTAGGCAACACTTCTATCATCGGAGCATCTGGAGCTGGTAAAACTGTTCTTCTGAATTTCCTATTGTTTTGTGCGCAGAAATATAGAACTGCAGAACATAAGCTCTCAGTCATTTTGTTTGACAAGGATAAAGGCGCAGAACTTGCCATTCGAGCTATGGGAGGCGGCTATCTCACAATTGAAAACGGCGCTCCTTCCGGGATTAATCCGTTTCAGCTGGAGCCGACACAAGCAAATATTCAGTTTTTAATCGGTTGGACCAAGCGGCTTTTAGCCCGAGACGGACTGCCGATTGATCCGATGGATGAAGACCGAATTGCTCAAGCCGTGACAACGGTTATGAGTCTTCCCAAAGAAGACAGACGGTTAGCTTACTTATCTCAGCTTTTTCAACAAGGAGATACTGCAGCGGCTGCCAGAACATCATTGAAATTGAGGCTCAAAAAATGGATTCTCGACGGCCCTCTGGCTTGGTGCTTTGACAACGAAGAGAACACTTTAGATCTAAACGAGTATTCGAATTTCGGCATTGACGGAACCGATTTTCTGGAAAATGCCGAATGCCGTGGGGCATTTACAGAACTGATCCTGCATCTTATCGAAACACAGGTTATGAAGGATAAGAGACGCACCATTATTGTCATGGATGAGTTTTGGAAGTATTTGGCCGATCCTGTTACGGCAAAGTATGCCTTCGACAAACTGAAAACAATCCGTAAACAAAACGGCATCTTTGTCTTTGCTACGCAGTCTCCGGAAGATGTGCTTAAAAACGAGAGAGGCAGTGCATTTATTGATAACAGTGCAACAAAGATTTATCTGCCGAATCCCTATGCCAAAGAAAGCGATTATGTAGAGGGCTTCAAGACAACTAAAGATGAGTTTTCCATTATCAAAAAGATGGATACGCAAAGCCGCCTTGCTGTCATCAAGCAGGGGCCAGTCTCTGTGCTTGTAAGACTGGATCTCGGACCTTTTAAAAAAGCTCTGAAAATTCTGTCCGGCAATGCCGGCTCTGTTCAGTTCGCAGAAAAATTGTTCAATCTTGTGGGAGAAGAACCTAACGAGTGGATTCCTTACTTCTTAGGGGAAAAGTCACTGCCTCAAGAGGAAGGTGCGGCATGAAGAAAGCGACTCAATCAAGGCCTCAAAGAGAATTGTTTTTGCAAATGAGAGGGAAGATCCATCCGAGAACTCAGGATACGGACAATATCAACAGTTTTACTTTTTTCATCAATGACAAAAATGACCTGCCAGGGGTCAAGGATCAGAGTTCTGAACTCAATGCCTTGGAACTTCTCCTTGGTAAGAAAACATTTACACCTGTAAGGAAACTGCTTAAGAGACTCTATGCCTTCCAGAATTCTATTGCGTTGGCGTTCTGCGGTGATGGGGACAGCACAGTCGACGGCCAAATAAGTAGTGAGCTTTACAAGATCCTCACGGGCTTTTTTGGAAATAGTTACTTTGTAGCACATTTTCTTAAAATGCGGTCAGTGTCTTTCCTGACATCTTCTAAAGAAAATGTCTCTTCGGTTTTCAGGGAGTTATATCCTTCCAAGACTTCTGAAACCAATTGCTCTTCGGTCATCAGAGCTGGAATTAATGGCTCGTTTTTAGATTTCAGATCGAAGGGCAATCTTTGTTCTGCAATTGATCGAATCAGAAATAGTCTGACTGCCTCAGAAAGACTCATGCCTAATTCTTCAAATAAAGCAGCTGCATTTTGCTTTATATCTTCTGAGACTCGGACTTTAAGAAAAGTATTCGAATTAACCGCTAACAATTGTATTCCTCCTATTTGTGTCCACAGTGTACACCTAAATAACCCGCTTCTGAGAAGAACTACCTTTTCTTTACTTCTTTTGGTTTCGTTGGTTAAAAAACAAAGGTTAAAGGGGGAACAAAGGTTAAAGGGGGCAGAAAACTACTGTATAGGAGAACCACAGTTTTATTGCTCGGAGTCCTCAAAAGAAGCTTTCTGCTGCCTTGAAAGGAGTTGTTCCTAGACAACGGGGATGTAACTTTCAGTTGGATAAGAACCCCAAAAAATGACAGTAATTAGTTATCCAAGGAGAAAATAATGAAAATCAAAAAAAGAAAATTTGTAATTTCTCTGGCTTTCTGTCTGAGCTTAGGTTTGGGCAGTCAGGTTTTTGCCTCCGGCATCCCGACAGTGGATGTGAGTGCAATTACTCAGGCTGTTTTGCAGCTTCAGCAGCTTCAGCAAGCCTATCAGACGCAGCTTCAACAGTACAACACAGCAGTTAACCAGCTGAAAAATTTCACCGGAAACAGAGGCTTCGGCACGCTTAAGTACGATCTGAATCTGAGAAATTTGATTCCTCAAGATGTTCAATCAAGACTTAATTCCATTCTCAAAGGAAGCGGAAGTCTGAGCAATCTCGGAAAGCAATTTTTTGATAAGTTTGATTTAGGAAAGGCTTGTGAGAATCTCGAAGGAGAACCTAAGGAGTATTGCCTTCGCTCTCAAAACTATAAAGCCGAGACTGCGGCAGCCTTACAGCAAGGACAGAATACCGTCGCTCAAAGACTTCAGAACATTGAATCACTGATGTCGAAAATCAATGAGGCAGAAGACGCTAAAGCCATTGCAGATTTATCAGCTCGAATTCAAGCCGAACAAGTAGCTTTAAACGCTTCGCAGTTTGCGGCGCAGTTTCAGCAGGCTCAGATGGCGCAACAATCCAAGGCTCTGGAAGATGCCGCAAAGAAAAAAGCCTTTCAAGAGATGTTCCCTCCGATTACCGAGGCGGATTTAGACAATCTTTTAGCTCCCGTTAATAAACCGAAGAAGAGAAATTGATATGGCAGCCGGCGTTTTTGAGGCCTTCGGAGATCAGGTAAGAAGCATGATTCAGCGATTTGCTGAATCTGTATCGGCGTCAATCATCACCGATATCTTGCCGATAGTGAGCTCTGCAATTTTGATTTTCTTTCTTGTGCGGGCATGGCAAATCAGCAGCGGACGAGTCGAGGGATCAATTGCAGGTTTGGCGGAGAGCTGCGCAAAGATCACCGTCGTTTCCATGTTTGCGCTTAATGCGGCAATGTTTGCGGAATACATCATCCCTGCGGTTTACGGGGTGGAGTCGATGCTTCTTTCGGCGGTTTCTCGGGCTGTAGACGGGACGGCCTCAGTAACTTCAGCGTGGGGAGCTTGCGATTTAACGTGGAAGATATTTATGCGTGGTTTTACAGCCATTCGGGGGGTGTGGGAGAAAACAGGACTTGGGATGTTCGGTGAGAACATTGGGATTGTCCTTTTTATCATGGTGCTCATGCTCATCATGTTTGTGGTTTGTGCTTACTTCATGATTTTTGCTGTCGGCTATCTGCTGCTCTATGAAATCTTCATTGTTATGGGATTGGCCTTCGGCCCGATGTTCATTGCTTGTCTGATGTTTCAATCAACCCGGTCTTGGTTTGACGGGTGGCTGCGTGCGATGATTTGCTGGGTATTTACTTTAGTTGCTATCGCTTCAACCCTTCTCCTAATTAATGGCATATTTAGTGAAAATATTCTAGATATTTCTCAAGCAGCCATTAAGGCTCAGGCCGGAAAGAATTTTTCCGCTTTGTTTATTAAGTTGGCCATATTTACCGTCGTTGTCTTTTCTATCGCTACGGTTGTTAAGTCGATTCCGTCGTTTGCCGCTGGTCTAACCGGAGGCGTGGCTTTGCAGGCTGCTTCAATGGCCGGAATGTTCAGCGGCATAGGACATACTGTAGCTGCCTTTATGGGAGGCGGGATGCTTGGATACGGAGCTGCCCGCGGTAATGAAGAGATTAGAGAAAGAGCAAAAAACATTCTTGGCGGAAGCGGATTAAATCAAACAGGTGCTTTTGCAGCATCCTCATTAGGTTACACGTTAGGGGCTGGTATGAACTTTTTCGCCGGCAAAGATGCAGCGGCTGATTCCGGCAGCCACACGCCTTCCGGCGGTTCTATGGCTCAAAGTCCCGCAGAAGCTCAAACTGCAGCACAAAACGCCATGAGAGTTGGGGCAAATTATGCCTCCGGCAGTTCTTCAATTTCTCCAGGCTACTCAAGCAGTCCAGCAGCGTCTGCTCCGGCCGGCTCTTCCCCTTCGGGCAGTGCCGCTCCTATTACTTCAAACGCTTCTACGGCACAGAGTTCCGGCACAACAACTTTTGGCGGACAGAGTTCTGCAAGTTCCGTTCAAAGTGTTTCTCAATCTCAGAGTATTCCAGACAGTGAATTCGGTTGGGACAGAAGTCAGTTTGACTCCAGAGGAGTTTTCGGAGGCACTCCGGGAAACATAAATATGAATCAACCGCCATCTTCTACCGAGACGATCTCTGCTGCAGAGACTGCAGCTAAAGAGGAAGCGGTGGCGGCCGAAAACCAACGAAAAGCCGAAGAAATCCTAAAAAGGAATAAAAAATGAATAAAAAATTACTAATTCTTTTGACAGCGGTAAGCGTGCTTACTCTTTCCGGGTGCGGTGCTCCAAAAGCTCCGCAGCCTTCAGGACAGAAAGTCTCTGTGGTTGAGTTTGCTAAGCAGAGAGAAGCAGTCCGTAAAGAAAAAGTTTCGCAAGCAAAGCAAGATGCGGCAACAAGAAACTTCAGTTTTGAGAGCGAAAACGATCCGAGACAAGGGAGATGAAGTTGTTCAAGTTCCAGTTTGATCCCAAAAATGAGTTGCAAGCTTATTTAACTTTCTCCTCTCCTTTGGCAGACAAAGATTCCCATTGCTTGTACTCGTTTTCGAATAAATGCCGAATCTTCTCATGTTCTTCTAAGAGGATGCCTAAATCATATTTTTTGATTTTCAGCTTTCTTTTGGCAACACCGTTATCAGAGAGATTCTCAAGCTTTTTGGGGTCGGCAACAGGCATTCTGGCTCCCTTAACAATTACCTTTAAATCCTATACCAAGGAACAATATGTTTTTTAAGAAAAAACCAAAAAAAGACGTTCAGGAACATAAAGTTGTTTCTGAATCTTCCCCCGCAGACAAAAGCCCTGACGCCCAGGTAGAACAAGACAGCTACAACTATCAGGATGCCAGAGACTGGACAATCGAGAGAATGGCATTGAAAGAGAGGCAGGCCCGTCTTGGTTGGAGCGTCTCGGCATTGCTTATCGTCTTACTTTTGATTGTCAGTGCAGTTGCGGTTGTTATTGCTGTAAAAAAAGAGGCATATCCGTTTATTGTCGAATTAGATAAGTCCACCGGCACTACAAGAGTCATTGATCTGCGGGATCCACAAAACATTCCGGTCGACGAGATGATGGACAAATATTGGCTGAATTTATATACGTTAAGTCACGAAAGTTACGACTGGAGAACGTTGGAAAACGATCATGCTCGGGTCAGACAATATTTGTCAATCATCTCGT
>NZ_CABSJB010000054.1:0-14038 GCF_902477955.1 uncultured Turicimonas sp.
AAATTCATGCCTTCTGCCCTCGGTCTCAACGAGCACTCCCGTTACTCTGCCATTTTTAACTGTGAAGTCTTTTACCGAATGCTCGACTTTAATTTGAACTCCTCGACTCAGGGCAGCTCCAGATAAAGTTCTTATGTAACCATACCCTAAAGGCAAAACAGGAATGTGACTGCGGGTCCAATGAGCTCCGTAAAGTTCAAATACTTCTGGTTTAAAGTGTTGCCCCAATTTCTCCAGCCATTCCAATCCTTCAGTAGCATGTTCCACTAAATGGCGCACCAATTCTTGATCGGCATGTTCTCCTCCAAAAGTAAAAGTCTGCTCAAAGAAAAGTTCTTTCGAATCCTCCACTCCTTGCTGAGTCTGTCTTTTGGAATCAACAGCGCTGTAAAAACCGCCCGAAATTAGAGTGTTTCCGCCAATTTTTGGGGCCGCTTCCAGAACTACAACACTAGCACCTGCATCGGCCGCTTCTACAGCGGCAGCAAGGCCAGCTGCACCGGCACCAATAACGATTACATCGAACTGAAATTTTTTAGACCAATCGAACGGATTCGAAAAACCAAAGCAACTAAAAGGAGCCATACACGCAGCAAGCCCTATTGCGCCTCTTCTGACAAATTTTCTTCGAGATTGAATCAGAATAGAAGAATTATTTTTATTCATTGCTCCTCGCTTCTTTCAGAAAATTGGCCGCCTCCATTGCCGTCCGTACCCCAAGTTTGCGTAAAGCATTCGCTCTATGAATTTTTACTGTGTGCTCAGCAATAGAAAGATCGCAGGCAATGACTTTGTTCATTTGGTCCAGAGCAACCCGTTCAAGCACCTGTCTCTCTCTTTCCGTAAGGGTTGCCAACAATCTTTGCTTTTCCTCGACAGCTTTTTCCTTGGCCCTCCTTTCCTTGTCAATTTCAATCATTTTAAGAACAATCTCCTGCAGCCTTTCGGGCTGAACAGGCTTTTGCAGGAAATCGTATGCTCCGTTTTTCAAGGCCAGTACAGCAGAATCGACAGTTCCATGCCCCGTTAAGAAAACGATAGGCAGCTTAATTCCACGAGAACGCAGAATGGTCATCATCTCTAATCCATTAATTTCTTTCATGCGCAGATCAGCGACAATGCATCCAGGTCTGGTCTCGTCAACTCTGTCTATAAATTCTTCCGCACTTCCGTAAGTTTCAGATTCCAGCCCAATGATCCTAAAAATGAATTTTTCGGAGTTTCGGACAGTTTCTTCATCATCAACGATTCTGACTAAAGGAGATAACTCTTGGGGAAATAGCTCTTTCATAGGACTTCCTGATCCTCTTTTTCCAGTAACTTCGGGACGAGAAGGCACGCCTTTAAGCCTGCTTTCGAATTTTGTTTGAATATTAATTTGCCGCCATGAGACTCAGCAATCACTTTACAGATAGCCAATCCGAGTCCCAGACCGTCGGCTTTATGACTTTTCACGGGATGCGTTAAACGAGAAAACTCTTCTTCCGTTAACTTTCTTCCGTTGTCTTCGACGCACAGCAGCCAATATTTACCTTCGTCCTCAATAGTTAACGAAATCTTGGGAGAAGAAAGATTTTCCGTCGCTGCTAAAGCATTCTTGATGAGATTAACGAGCACCAGCTCTAATTCAAGAGAATCCCCAAAAACGTAGGCACCGCTTTTTGAAGAAGCCGACAGGCTCAGATTTTTCTTCTTAAAAGAAACCCGGCTATTTTTTGTTTTCTCTACGTGCCGCATAACATTGCCGACAACCGTTGCCAAGTCAATCTTAGAAAAATGTTTTTCTTCTCTTTTAGCGTACGACCGAACTTTCATAATGATTTGAGACAGTCGATCCGCTTGGGAAGATATCTCGGTCAGGGCCTCTTCTACTAAAGGATCCTTTTGTTCTTGTTTGAGATACATCCGCAACCCACCTGCATAATTCATTAAAGAAGCGATTGGCTGATGAGCTTCGTGGGCAAACATAGCCGACAGCTCCTGAACTACGCCGGCTTTTTCCAACTGATAAAGCTTTTCTTGGGATGCCCTCGCCTCTTCCTGAGCCTCATGCGCTTTAGTTAAAGCTTCTCTGAGAGCTTTGGTCCTAGAGTTCACTATTCTTTGGACTGAGATAATGTAGGCCGAGACAAGAATAATTAGAGCTGCAAGTCCATAAAAGAAAAAACGATACTTATAAATAAGAGCCGACGGAGCAGAGTCTTTTAAATACTCGTATGGGCCCATCTTTAATGATCGATATAAGGAGTTGACATTACCGAAGTCGCTGGCGAATCCCCACCGGCCCTCTCCAACCTTAGGCATCGTAAAAAGAGCCACTGAGAAGTCACGCACCAGATCTGAACCAGCATGAGGCAAAGATGCGAAAACGACATCAGGATAAAGTTCAGAGCTAACTTTGCATTTAAGAAGATTCTGATTTTTCTCCTCAATCACTTCTAAATCATTCCGGCCTATCGTTCCTTCGAGAATAAGGCGTTCAAGCTCACAAGCTTTAAGAATACCGACATCGGCGCTCCCGTTCAAAACGAGAGTTGCAACATCCGGAAGACCATAACCTGTGAAGATTGCCTTAGATAAAAGAGATTCAGGTTCGAGGCCTTCTTTCAGCAGCTCTCCGGCGGCAATAATCCATCCTTCAAAGGAGGTTGGCGCTGAAATGCTGAGCACGGCTTTTCGTAAATCTTTGAGAGACTGAAACCTTGAATCGCCCTTTTTCTTTACGAAAACAGAACCGACGGCTTTTCCCGGATCCAGAGCCGACTCTCTATGGAACGTTGCAAGATGGCGTGCACCGGAATCTTCAGCAACCTTTGCAAAAAAGCCGCTTGGCGCAATAAAGAAATCAATAGATTTATCCTCGATAGCTTTTTCCAGCTGCTGGTAGGACAACTCGGAACTTTTGATTGTTTTATTAGGAATTTGGCGACGCAGATGCTCCATCGTGTCACCAAATGACCATACAAAAAACCAAGGATCAATAGTATCCAAAATCCCTACGCGAACCGTACTGCCTTTAATCTTACCAGCAGCAGCCTCTTTGTTGACGGATACAGTTGTTTCGGGCAACACTGCAGCAAAGCCTTCACCGCAAAGAAAGATAAAACAGAAGATAAGAAGGCCTGCAATCCAATAATTTTTTCTGGTAATGTGCCGCAAGATTAGAGGTGAATTCTTTTGAATTTTTAATTATATCGTTCAAACTCAGAATGCCTTCAAAACCTTACAGCAACCTTCGGAGTTTTACTGAGAGTCTTTCTGCATTCATTATCTTCTTGTAGCCGAGCCAGTGAGAAATTAGACGATTTAAAGGGAAGTTCCTAAAAGGTTTTGCTTAGTGCTGATAACCTTTTTGCTGTCTTGTCTCACCAAACCGGCAATACAGCAGAAATTAAGCCGTCTTCCTAGCTCTAAGCCTGAAGAAGAGAACTTCTTTTATGGCTGAAGCCAAAATCTCAAAATACAGGACTTCTTATTTTTCTTGTGATATTCCACTGGTCTGTTGCCACTCTAGTGATTATCTTTTAGTTAAAGCAACCAAAGAAAATTATTCACCTTCTGGTTTCTTGGGCTAATCGATTAACTTGAAGCGTCCTCTGCCCTGCATCTTACTTTTTTTCGGAAAAGTATTTCTACAACCTATGTTATTAAAATCAGAATACTTAATTAGTGTGGACGAGAGGCATCCTGAAAGACTTTCAGAGACAAAGACACTCCGCTTAATAAAAGAGCAATTCCGACAACGAGCGTCCATCCCGGTGCTTGTTGTTTATAAATTAACGCGTAAATAACGGAGAAGATCGTCTCGAAAACAATCATCTGACCGCTTAAGGCAACCGGCAACCTAGCGCTCATCATGTTCCACAGTGCCATTCCTCCCCAGCCACAGGCAAGTCCCGCGATCAACATTACACAGATAAACACAGCAGGGTCGGGACCAAAAAATGAAGCTCCATTCATCCAAGAGTCCAAATTAACGGCTGAAAAACAAAGAACTGCTGCCGGAAAAATTGTACCGCCCTGGGCGCAAGTCCAAACCACCGGTGAAACCTTAGGATGCGAAATAAGCCACTGACTATTGCGGATTGGAAACCATGTCCAAAGTGCCATCGCAGTGAAACTACAAAAGAATCCAAGCCAATACTCTTTAGAAGAAGTTTGAGAAGAAATTTCAGAAAATTCGTCAATATTGCCAATCCACAAACCGAGGAGAATCATGAGAAGCGGAAGCCAAAGACGGCGCCAAGGAACAACCACACTTGTTTTTGCACCAGGTCGGTTTGTCAAAAGCGCCACGTTAAGCGGAATAAGCGCCATTAGCATTCCTGAGGTAGGAACTCCCGCCCATCGAATGCCTTGCGTAAGAAAAATATAGTAGACGGCGTTGCCGAAAAAACCAAGGCAAAATGCTTTCAGCCAGTCAGACGCCTTCAGCGCAGATAACTCTCGTCTATAGTGCCAACAAAGCACGAGACTGCATGCACCGTAGACAGCAAAACGTCCCATAGCGATAGTCGTCGGAGAGTAATCCGGGAGCAAAAGCGGAACAATATAAATTAACCCCCACAGCGCACATCCGAGCACACCGAAAAGAACGCCAAGAAACATTTTTAATTATCACCTGTTTTTCACTGCTGCCGGAGGTAGATTCTAATCAATATCAGGGCTTTCGGTCCCGCGGCACAACTGCCCGGAACGGTTCGACACTTTCGTGCAGCAAAGTTCGCTAACTACCGTACCTTGTAACACGCCTCAAAAAAAGATTTTTCGTAACCACATCCGGAAACAAAAGCTGCAAGCATCTCCTTTCGTGTCGCAGAAGAAGAGTTGGAGGCCAATCGATTCAAAATCCTTCCAAATTTTTTAACCTGCTCGTCATAAGCGGTGTCTGAGTAACCTGCCAGCCAATCGGAATAAGGATTGTTTTCCGTTGCTTTTTTCATTTTTCTATACTCCATGCCTATTTGCCAATAAACCCAAAAACATGGATACATTGCCGAGGCTGCCACCGGTAGATCTGAGAAGGCGCAATGAGCCGCTTCAAAATTAACGTAATCGAGAACAGTTTTCTCTGGTTTTGCTAAGACCGGCATCTCTTTTTGGTTGACTTTTTGATAAGTCTCTCTGCTATAGGAAATCAAATCAATAGTCACGGACGCGTGATGAGAGAAGAAACGGATTTCATCTTCTGTGGAAAATCTGGAGGCCAGCAGACTCAAAGATCTTGCGTAAGCCTTTAAATAGAACACGTTCTGCTCAAGATAATAATTGAAGCTCGCCTTTGATAAAGTTCCGTTAAAGAGTTCCTTCAGATAAGGCTGACTCACAAGACCGTGCACATAATCTTTGAGATCTGTCTCTGCCTCATCGGTCCATTCTTTAGGATAGGAAGCAAAAACGGACGGGTACACAACACAAGTGCCTAACGCAAATACAAAAGCTCTTCTATCAATCATTTCAGTTGCTCACGAAAAAATGAATTTTACAGTGGCCAAGATTATCTGGCGCAGTCAGCTTTCGAATTCAGATGATATGCGAAAAAACACCTCAAAAATTTTGTCGCTGCAGGTCGGTCTTAGAACCTTTAATTTTTTTAATTCTGACCAAAAACGAAAATACAGCAAAAGTATTAAATTTCAGTTAGTTATACGTTTTCATTTCCTTATTTGACACGTTTTCGTTTCCTTATTTGACATGATTTCATTTCCTAATTTGACACGTTTTTATTTCCGTACTTGACATGAATTCTTCAACATCCAACATCAATTTCCTGACGTATTGGCAACGTGATAAAAAGTGCAGAAAGTCAGCGCATTATCAAACGACCGTAGTTAAAAGGCTGAAAAGAATCTTCCATAGAGTTCAAGTTGCGCTTGGTTTGCGGAGAAGATTAATGCAGCGTATTCATCAAAGTCGAAACCGGGGACAAGGCTTTTTGGGATCAGTTCTCGATATAAGTCTGTGAACTCAGGATACCGAGGGAAGTTTCTTTATTTTGGAATCCAGAAAACCATGCAGCTAATTATCTCGATGAGTTTTCAAGTAGGCAGCAATCTGAACGCAGAAAAGAATCCTGCCCGATGCTTGAACGGGTGACAAATTTAAATTCCGAAAATGAGTTACCGATGCAGGAACGTTTTTAAAACTTCTTTAATTTCTAATACGGCTTTTTGTATTTCTTCCTCGGAGAAAGAACCAAATCCCATCATGAAACCGTTCATTTTTGAGCATTTGCCACCAAAAGAGCTTAATGGTCTGACCAAGATACCTTTTTCTTTTAGCTTTATCGAAGCTTCCACGTCAGGGATAGAGTCGAGATGAAAGGCAATATGACTGCCGCATTTTGTATTTGAAAGGTGTCCAAATCCAAGAAGATGTTGTGCGATAGTTTTTTGCAAACTACTTAAGGAATTACGAAATTTTTTTCTGAGCTTACGCAGATGGCTGTCGTAGGAAGAGGATTCCAAGAACCTTGCCAATATAGCTTGACTTTGTTCCGAACTTGAGCGGTCTGACATCAACTTGGCTCCGGCAAAGGCTTTTTCGTATCCGTCCGGAACAACCAAATAGCCTATTTTAATTCCCGGATAAAACTGTAATGTAAAGCTGTCCATATATACAACTCGATGCTCCGAACCTTCCTCCGCCCTCAAAGGTTTTAAAGGCATCCCGTTGTACCACACAATATTTTCGATATCTGCCTCTAATATCCAGCTTTTTGTGGCGAATGCCCTTTCTAATACAGCCTGCCTGCAGTTTTCTTCCATCGTTACACTCAAAGGCGTTTGGTTTGCAGGGGAGACAAACAAACCTCGTACACCAGTTGGCAAACTCTCTAAGTGCTCTTTTGTTAAGCCTCTTTCACTTACCGGAATGTGATGAACATGAAGACCATTGAAGAATGCAATCTGGCTGAACATTGAAGCCGAGGGACTTTCCATCGCCAGGGTATCTCCGGGTTCGAAGAGAACTTTAAACACAAGATTTAAATTTTGTACTGTCCCATTGGTAATAATTACATTCTCCGCAGAACATTTAATTCCTCGGTGCTGTAATAAACGAGCGGCAATAGCTCTTCTTAAAGGCAGAAATCCGGCCGGATCACTGTAGTCTGTGTGATTCCAGGGGGATCTCGCAACCATAGCGGCTTGTTTTGTCCACTCCTTATCAAGCAATTTTGCAAGACCGGAGCCGTAAACAACAAAAGGTCGATTCTTGTAATTATTTCGTTCGAAATATCCTGAGAGCTTTTCAGCAAAGCGCGCTCTTTCAGACAATTTTATTTTTTCGATAGAAGCAACAGCGGGAGTTTTTTTCTCGTTTGTTTGAATAAGTACCGATTCATTTTTTAGGACGACAAACCCCGACCCTCGTTTGGCCTTAATAAATCCTTGTTCTTCAAGTTCTTTGTAAGCACTTACCACTGTGTCAACCGAAACTTTCAGTTGTGCCGCCAGAGTGCGAATGCTAGGGAGCATCAATCCCGGCTGCAAATAACCATCCAAAATCTTTTCAGTGATCCGGCTAACTATTTGATCAGCCAAACCGATTTTGAAATCAAAATTCAACTCCAAATTTAACGAGGCTCTTTTCATTTTGAACTGTTGGGTGCTAATAGAACAAAACTGTATGGGTTTGATTTTACATTACAGACATACAATTCTTCTACACAAAAGATTCAACCAGCCCTCACTCACCTTAGTTATAAAAGGAGTAAATATGACAATGAATAGAAGGCAAATGCTTGCAGCAAGTACAGGACTCGCTCTTTGCGCGAATATCTATGCGCAGGAAGCCTCTCCGGTCTCCACCGCAACAAGACCTTTGAGAAGAACTGCCCGTCAGCTTAATCAAGAACAAACCTTAGAAGTTATTACAGCCACAGATCACGCCGTACTATCCACCTGTGATAAGGCCGGATATCCCTATGGCGTACCCATCACACCGGTCTTAGAGGGGGATCATCTCTATTTTCATGCTACCGGAACAAAAGGCGGCAGAAAAGAAGACAACATGCTCATGAATCCGAACGTCAGTGTTGCCTTTGTTTCTAAAGCCAATACATTAGGAAGCTGCTACTCTGTGGATTTTGCAAGTGCAATTGTCCGAGGGAAAGCTCACAAGGTAACGGATCCGAAAGAAATAGCTCATGCATTCGATTTGATTCTTGCCCGCCACGCACCTTCCAACTCCAAAGCTCGAAACGATATCCAGAAGAAGGTCCGCGGTCCATATGCGACTGTTTGGAAAATCGACATCGAGCACATTGACGGCAAGGCACGTGCTGCTAAGGAGTGGATAAAAGGCCGTTCTGCAACCGAATTACATGACACCTGTACATCAGCATGGCTGCAAGGTGTTCCTAAATAATCTTTACGGATTAAATACCTATATCTCGAATCAGAATTAAGAAAATCGAAAGTCTTCCGGCATTCTGTATAAGCCTCTGGCCTTCTTAGTCAGAGGTTTTTTCATCAATTAGTCTCCCACAATCTCTTGCTTAACCATTTTGTACCTTCCTGGGCTAGAGAACACCCTCAGTGAAAAATCACCCAACAATTCCATTGCCTAACATTCTGACTGTGTAATTGTTACTTTATTAGCCTTCAGCAAAAGTACTCATGAAATGTCGTCCAGTTTCGGAGGAAAAGAAAATGATTAAAAACATAAAGACGGATATTTTGACGGGGCGGTTCCAAAGCCAGAATAAATCTCTGTCCTTGAGAGGAACTTTGCATGCGCCATGTATTGCTTTTTCCTCGGAGAAAAGTTCTCAGGGAACACAGTCATACAAAAAAGTACAAACAGGGAGTCTTTCAGAAAACTTGAAACCTCAAAAAAACTTTCCTTCAGACAGTGCTTACGTCTTTCTCCAAGTTCAATTAAGAAAGGCTGCTTCCAAAGAATTTTGGTTTACTTTTGCCATCCGAAAAATTCACATACGGTTTGCCAAGCTACCTTCTGGAGAAATTCTGCTGTTTTCGGATCGACTTTTTCGATTCCGTAATATTTGAGTCCTACCGGAGAACGATGAAACATAGTGGCAAAAGTTACGCAAGCGGCCAAATAAGTACCTTCCGGTGAAGGATGAGTTTTATCTGTGCGATGAAGCACGAGCGAAGGATCTTCCTTGATTGCTTCAGCAAATGCTAAACCAACAGGAATGACCCTGGCATTAGCTTCATTTGCAACATTCGTCGTCGCATCGGCAAGCTGAGGCATCATTTCCGGTTTGTCCTTACTGGCCCAAGTCATCATGATGAGAGGCTGAATTCCAAAACATCTCAAATCATAAGCATGCTGTTTTGCGAATTTTTTAAGAACTTGTTGTCTTTGAGGCTTAATAAACCCACGGCTATTGTCCTGAAGAATAACAGCGTCAAATACTTTTTCTTTCGTAAAGTCAGATTTCTTAATTTTTCCGCCGTCACTATAATCTACATAACTGGATGCCATTCCTGACGGCCTTACCAACTCCCAAACATTGAACCATCCAAGACCCGCTCCCCCTATTGTCACCATTCGATCGCGCTTAACTTTAATGCCAGCGGCCTCGATTAGACCATTGATGACTCCATTTAATCCGCCGGTGTAATAAGTGTAGGAGTTGCCAACCACCATATATAAAGAAGGAGCTTCCATACTCGTTACGGCAGGTTTAACCCTGGTTTCAAGAGCTGAAACGGAGGATACAATTAAAAGAAAAGAGGCCGAGAGAACAGAGAATTTAAAAAGCTTGGTCATATCAACCTCCTCTGGGATTAAACAACTAATAAGCATTTTGATGGCACTTCAGATGATTGATTGAGTGCAAGACGGAAATCCTTTTATGAATGTTCCCCAATCGTATAAAAGCCTTCTCTCCTTTGCCGTTCAATCTGCTCATTCACAGAATAAAGCTCAAAGCAGCAAACATCTGTTTTTTCAAAATGATAGCCAAAGCTTCACGGACAGAATCAGCAATTGCGGCGGCAACGGCGATAGTGGCGGTAGTTACTTCAGCTTCACCTACGCCTCTTGCGAAAATGTCGGCGGAGGATTCAAATTTTTCTTCACGAAAAGACAAATTAGAAGACCGTGAACTCAATTTCGTTCGACAAACCTCTAACAAATTAGAAAAAAGGAGGATCGAGGTAAGAGTGTAAAAGATACCGGACTTACTTCTAAAAAGTGTTGACCTTGCTTTTTCAAAAGGCACGCGGGAAGAACTCCCAAAAACGCCCTTCCCGCCAACCAGTCTTCAATTCTTTATCCAAGTTCAATTAAGAAAGACTAGTTCTAAGTAATTTCGGTTTACTTCTGCCATCCGAAAAATTCACATACCGTCTGCCAAGCTACCCTCTGGAGGAATTCAGCTGTTTTCGGATCGACTTTTTCAATTCCATAGTATTTGAGGCCAACCGGAGAGCGATGGAACATAGTGGCAAAAGTTACGCACGCCTCCAAATAAGTACCTTCCGGCGAAGGATGAGTTTTATCCGCACGATAAAGTTCAAGCGAAGGATCCGCCTTGATAGCTTCGGCAAACGCTAAACCAACAGGAATAACCATGGCATTAGCTTCATTAGCAACTTTCGTTGTCGCATCGGCAAGCTGGGCAGTCATTTCCGGTTTATTCTTTCTGGCCCAAGTCATCATGATGAGAGGCTGAATGCCGAAACATCTCAAATCATAAGCATGCTGCTTGGCATATTTTTCAAATACTTCTTTTCTTTGCGGATGGATAGGACCAGTACTGTTGTCCTGAAGAATAACAGCATCAAAAACTTTTTCTTTAGTGAAGTCAAATTTCTTAATTTTGCCGCCGTCACTATGGTCTACAAAAGTTGAAGCCATTCCGGACGGTCTTACCAGCTCCCAAACGTTAAACCATCCAAGGTCGGCGGCTCCGATTGTCACCATACGGTTGCGTTTAACTTTAATGCCCGCGGCTTTGATTAATCCGTTAATGGCACCGTTCAATCCACTGGAGTAGTAAGTATAGGAATTGCCAACGGTCATGTAAGAAGTAGGCGCCTCCATGCTGGTTATCGCTGGTTTGACGCTTGTCTCAAGTGCGCAAACAGAAGAGGCAAAAAGAAGGAAAGATGCTGCGAGAGCAGAAAATCGAAAAACTTTGGTCATGTTCACCTCCTCGGGGCTAGAGAAATAATGAACATTATGAAACCGAAGAAGACAAATGGGTATGCTGATATGGAAAAGCCTTTTTGCAAGATATGCAATCTTTTGGAATGCGAATCAGTTGGCTCGGTCTAGCGATCTTTTCATTATTTAAGCGAATTACTTATTGGCGTATTTGCAACGTCTTGCTTCCAGATCCTTTTCTTGCTTTTCACTGGTTCTGTTATCAAGAAACCGTTTCTTTTGCCCATTCTAAAAACAAATTCCTAAACCATTTATGAGCGGGATTATTGTGATGAAGATCTGACCAAATAATAGCCATCTTTGGTGCTTTGAAGTGCAGTCTATGCGGCAACGGCAATGTTGTTAACTGCGGATACAGCGTACAGGCGGTTGCTGCGCTTCCGGTTGTACAAATGAGAAACAAATCACTTTTAGTCATGGCTTGCCAAGCCATGTCAGGACGATCGGTTTTGAAAAAGATGTTTGAGTTCTTATTTCTTCCGGAGAATATCTCATCATCCGGCGATAACCAATCTTGTTTTCTTCCTGAAGAAAGCGAGACTCGTCGAAAGTCCGTTAAGTCCTTTACGGTTAATTCTTTCTTTTGAGCGATTTCGCATAAAGGATGATCTTTTCTTAACAAGATGCATCGTTTTCCAGCTTTCAGATCTGAATAATGAGCTTGCGGAGGAAGGCCTACAGCCCGCCCGATTAATAAGTCTATGTCGCCAGACATCAACACAGACAAAGGATTATCCGAAATACTTACATGTTCAATTGAACAGAGCGGTGCTTCCTTCATAACTATTGGAAGTACGTAAGCCATCAACGAGGGAGCAAAGCCGGGCGAACATGAAAATTTAAAATGCTCCTCACAAGCAGGAAGATAAAATTCTTTATTTCGAAGATTATGAGAAAGTTCGACCAAATCTTGAAGTCTCGGTTTAATCTGAAGAAAGAAAACCGTCGGCAAAAGAGCACCTTTGGAAAGAACAAACAAAGGATCTCCGAAAAATTTTCTATATTTTTCTAAGAGGCGACTCGAAGCTGACGGCGTCAAGCCAATCTTTTCTCCGCTCTTAGCGATAGCACGAGTTTCTGCAATGGAAAGAAGAAACTCAGCATGTTTGGCGTTAAAAGGATCATCTTTATTCAGCATGGCAACATTACAAAAAATGCAATTCCGGACTTGTGCTTTTTGCTATTTCCTATTGTAACGATTGTTCATAGAATCAAAGCTGAACTCAATCCTTTAATCTCGGAGAATCTTATGCTTCGTCCTTCTTTTACTCTTCTTTCAGCCTCTCTTCTTTTAGCTTTTGGAACCACTTATGCGACCACCGCAAGTCAAACAGAACCGGGAGCAGCTCCAAAGAAAATTGAAACCATTTCCGGCGCCACTCAAAAACGAGAGGCAACGTCAGGTGCTTTTGTCTTAACTAAAACACCTGAAGGAAAAAACTGCTGAAGGATATGGCAGCCGACTTCCTTTATACCGGCCCGAGTACTTTTGACGGTAAAAAGATTGGCGGCGGACGCAATATGTATGCTATTGCCACCTCTTACGCAAACCATCCGGAAAACATTACCGCCGAACTGACCACTGACTACAATCCGGAGACCGGAAAATTCCTGTTCTACGGAACCACTGCCAAAGACAGCGGGAAAATTTTGCGTGCTGCCAAATCCGGCACCGGTGTCTCGGTTGCTTGGGTCAAGCAACTCCGAGAAAATGAAATTAAGGATCACGGGTATAACTATTACGACAGTTATGGCGTCCAATTTGACGGACCTGTTGAAATCATCACTTCAAAATCCATCAATACCGGCGATCCTGCCAAAGATGCAGCCGCTCTTAAACGTTTGGAAGAAATTATGAGCAAGTCGCTTACGACCATTAAGGAATGGAACTTGCTGTGGCAGTTCGATCCGAAGCTCACTCCTCAAGAACTTGCTAAGGCCAAAGAGCAAGCTATCCGTGACTTCATGTCCTACGAAGATGTTTATGTTGTTGATCCAAAGAAGATGATTATCATCGGCTACTTTTATCGGCCTTTGATGGTCAATCCTAAGAACGCCTTTGTCTATGGCGACTACGGCATTGATTCTTCCAAACCTAATTTCAAATTAGAAGAGGCTCCCGGATATCAGAAAGCATTAAGAGACACCAACTGTGCTTACACCGTCAGCAAAACCGGTCGGGCAGAATATCCATTTTTGGATGGGAAACATTCGGCAGATTCACCTGACAACATTATCAACCGCCTCGTTGCTTACAAGAATGAGCAGGTATTCGGTCAATCTCATCCTCAGCAGAATGCCAAGCCACTTCCGGGAGCTCTAGAAAAAATTGAAAAGATGTACAACGGCGGCGGCAAAATGGTCACTAAAGCCGAAGCTGAAAAGATGGCAAAAGAAGCCAACGGTAAGCGTCAGACCATTTACTGGGAAGATACTTCCAAAGCAGAAAACATGCCTGACCGCTACATGATTACTTACACCGGTGTTGACTCTAACGGCAGAAACTACATCAGCGTTCAGCCGAATTGGAATCGATATTTCATGCTGCAGCCGAATAATATGTGCGGCATTGCCACTCGTCATTCTTTGTATTGGGATTAGAGAATAACCTACCGGGGCCGACCAATTAGTCTGGCCCCTGCCTCTTTAAGCTAATGCTTCAACTACGCTGGAATTTGCGGAAGAGATTTTAGGGAACTTTAATCTTCTTCATCCTGTTCAATGTCCTCTGATTCTTTCGCAGCTTTGTTTTTGGTCGATCTATCCACATTATCTTTGATTAGAAAAACCTGGCCGTTTACACCCATAAGTTGAAAAGAGTGAAGATTTCTTAATAAAGTGACATCTCCCCGTCCTTTCGGACGAGGCTTCTCACTTCATCGACTCCAACCTT